>JADLEX010000064.1 GCA_020845895.1 Deltaproteobacteria bacterium
ACAAGGACCTGTGGATGCTTCAGTCCGCCCTCAATGCGGGCGCGGAGCTTGACCGGAAAGAGGGCGTGGCGTAACCATGTTTAACCGAACCGCCGATCCACTTTCCACGGAGAATGGGACAGGCTCCACGAACCTGTCGATTCTATGCAATGATGCGGGGAAAACCAAGAAAGGGATGTTGGCATTTGGTTGTTGGTTTTTGGTTGTTGGTTGTTGGTGTGGCGTCGTCATTTGGCGCGACGATTCCGACGTTCCGACGCGCCCCAAATTCGTTCTATCGCATTCGGGACGCGCGTTCTTCCGCCTTCTCCCACATGCGGACGTAGGCTTCCGCCGAGCGGAAGAGCGGCTCGAGCGCTGTGTCGTCCCCGCCCGCGTCCATTCGCGCGTCCTGCAAAATCTCGGGCAGCAGGCCGATGTGCACCAGTCCCTCGGTGTTGAAATCAATGGCGCGGTTGCCCACGAAAGGCGCGGTGAATTCCACGTCTCCCGCAAACGATGTGAAGGGATACGTGATCGGAGTGGACTGCACCTTGGCGCACGCGCCTTCGGCGAAGCGCCCGCCGGGTGCATGGGCGAACCCGTTGAGATCGAATCCCAGCGGCACGCCGGGGTATCCGCCGACGGATTCGATCAGCGCGGCGCGGCTCGCGATTCCGGCCACCGTCGATCCCGGGTTGTCGGGGTCCTGGCAACGGCCGACTCCCGAGGAGGCCACGCCGCCCAGCGAGAACGGACGATTTCCCCAAACGCGCCCGTGGCTCGCGACGGCGGGGTAATCGTTCGTCTCCAGCATTTCATAGGCGCGTCGGTACGACCACGACGGCAAATGATCGACCTCGACCAGCATGCCGCGCGCCATCATTCCGTTCAGCAGCGTCTCTCCGAACGACGTGATCGTCGCGTTTTGGCACCAGTCGCCGCTCGCCGAGCCACCGATCAGCGGTTCGAGGTATCGGAGAATCACGCGGGCGGGATGATCGTCGAAGACCGACATGTCGTTCGGCGCATCGGAGAGGTACTCGTCTCGCGTTTCGATCAAGCCGCCGAAAAACACGCTTCCGCGATCCCAGCCCCGGGGCATGTCGTCGGTGGGGCAGTCCTGGACCACGTTTGTCCAATGACCGCTGTTGAGGAAATTGCCCGGCTCCAGAAATCCCCGGTTGCTATCGCCCGGCGAGAATTTGTTGTCGTACTTGTGTACGGGAAAAACCGCGCGAACACCACGCGCGTAATAGTCGTCGAGCTGTTCCTCGATATACGCCTCGTCGCAGACGGGCCCGTCCGGGCGCGGCGTCAGCCGGCATCGAAAGAGATTCGACACTTCGATGCCCAGCACCACGGCGAGTTTGCCGTCGGCAATCACCTCGCGCGCCTCGGCGGGGGTGCGCACGACGCGGAACCAGCCCTTGCCTTCGCCCCCGGCGAGCGCGTCAATGTAGTCCTGCATCGCCCACGTCTCGTCGATGATCCGGTCGATTGAGGTCATGTCCTCGCAATCGTATCGGCTGGGCTGAATGCCCTGGGCGACCATCATCGTGCAGATGACGTAGTCGCTCGTCGCGTGCTGCACCATCAGACGCATTCCGCCCATGTACGCCCGCTCCAGCCAGCGGTGATACATCGCCTGATGCGTCGACATTCTCGGAGCGTCGGGCCAGTCGGGGAAATCGGGCCATCCGGCGGTCTCGTGGTTGTCCTCGGACAACTCGCCCACGAGAAAGGGAATCACCAGCGACAACGCGTCCGACGCGTCCAGACCAAGGCTGTCGAACACGTATCCGAAAAAGTCCCGTCGACCGTGTTCGCCGTGTACGGCGGAGCAGTCGTGCAGTGCGTGCGCGACGCCCAGGCGATGATACGCCCCGCCGTGATACAGGCCGCCGCCGAAGCTGAAGTTCGACATCAAATGCTCGTGGATGTCGGCGATGCCGAAGAGCGTTCCGTCGTCGAATGTCGTGCGCGTGATCTCGCCCTGGGCGTCGAGCGACATTTCCGGGTGCGTCGTGCAGCCGCCGACGGATTCGAACGAGAACGCGACCGGGTCGCTGCCCAATTCGGCGAGACCCAGCAGCAAGTCGTTGCGGCGGTTGCGTAGCTGGTAGCGCGAACCATCGTCCACATGGGGCTCGAGCGTCCACTCCGCGCCCGAGATGTAGCCGTCTTCCACGCGTGAGGCGTCGGATTCGAGCATTGTCTCGCGCTGCAACGGGCCGTCCTCGCTCGCGAGATATCCCCCGTTCGCGTCGTAGAACAAGTATGTGGAAAAGTCCGTCGGTTGCAGATAAAACCGCGCGGTCGCACCGGCATTCGCGCGCAATCCGTACGTCCTCGCGGACGTCACGGACAGCCATCGATCGTCCGCCGCATGAAGCGCCACGCACTGTCCGCCCAATCCCTCGACGGGGACATCGTCATCGTCCGCATCGTCGTCCACGTCGTCGTCGGAATCGTCATCGATGTCGTCATCGATGGTGTCGTCGTCGACCGTGTCGTCCGCTTGATCGTCGTCCGCGGCGTCATCGTCCGCGACGTTCCCGTAGGACCCCAGGTCCGGCGAGGGATCGTCCGCATTCGGTTCCGTCGCCGAGAAATCGCAGCCGACGACGACCGGTCCAATTACCAGCGCCAAAAGGCACGCCAAGCCGACCGTACTCCACGTTTTTCGCAACACACTCACCCGCCCTTCAAGATCCGATCGATCTTACAGAACGCGGTGCAGAAAGCGAGTGAACCGCGCCGCCGGACTTTTCCGTAACGAGGAAGTTGCAATTGATCGCCGCGCGCGATTTGGGCAGACTCGCGCCGGGAGATTTCGACATGAACACCCGCCAGCGACGCCGCGCCGTGGCCCTCGCCCAAAAAATCCTGCCCGCCGAGGAATTCGCAAAGTTCGAGTCGATCGCCGTGCGCGACATGGGCTTCGGATTCGATGCATTCGGGATGGAAAAGGAAACTGCGCTGCTCGGCTATGCGGTGGGATACTGGCTCTACAAATACTACTTCCGCGTCGAGAGCCGCGGGCAGGAGCACATCCCGCCGGGGCGCGTGCTCGTCACCCCAAACCACTCGGGTGTGCTGCCCATCGATGGTGGCTTGATCTGGGTCGATCTCGTCCACCGGCTTCTGCCGTCGCGCCTGGCGCGCGCCGTAGTCGACAACTTCCTGGGCGATCTGCCTTACGTCTCGACGTTCTTTTACCGCGCCGGCCAAATCGTGGGCGCGCGGCGCAATTTCGAGGACCTGCTGCGCGCGAACGAACTGGTGATCGTGTTCCCCGAGGGTGCGAAGGGCACGGGCAAGTTTTTCTGGCGGCGTTACCGGCTGCTGGAATTCCACGTGGGATTTGTCGAGCTCGCGCTGCGTTTCGGCGCGCCCATCGTGCCGACCGCGGTGATCGGCGGCGAGGAACAGGCGCCGATGTTTTTCGACATCAAGCCGATCGCGCGCCTGCTCGGGTTTCCCTACTTTCCCGTCACGCCGTTTTTCCCGCACCTGGGCGTGCTCGGCGGTCTGCCGCTGCCGGTGAAGTACGACATCACTTACGGCCCGGCGCTCGATTTCTCGACGCAGTACGGCCCCGACGCGGTGAACGACCCCGAAGTGGTGCGGATGCTCGCCGACCGCGTGCGCCTGACGGTGCAGGGCATGGTGGACGACGCCCTCGCCCGGCGCGAGAGCGTGTTCGGATTCGGACGGACCGGCTAGCGGTTTTTCGCGGCCTTGATCTCGTCGATGGTGCGCGCCGTGGGCAGCGGGTCTTTTTTCTCGGTGATGACCGGGTACTTGCGCGACATCTCCTCGTTGACCTTGGTGTACGGCTTGTACTGGTCCGGCACTTCGTCGTCGGGGAAGATGGCCTCGACCGGGCACTCCTCGACGCACGAGTCGCAGTCGATGCAGGAATCCGGGTTGATGTAGAGCATCGTCGGACCCTCGTGGAACGCATCCACCGGGCACACGTCGACGCAGTCGGTGTATTTGCAGTTGTCGCAGTTCTCGGTGACGACGTAGGTCATGAACGGCTCCTTGAACGCCCCTCACCGTGGGGCGGGGTGGACATGGGGGCACCAAGAATACAGATTCCGCCCGGTCTGTCCATGGCCGGATGGCAGTCGCGAGGTAGGGTGCTTAACGGTTGCGTGCCGTTTCTTCCGAGAACCGACTTCCGCTACTAACGCGCCCTCGCCGAGCAGTTCCGCTGATCGCTTTTTCATGGGCGCCGTGCGGAAATGCGAAGGCTAACGATACGCTTCGCGTCGATGGGATACGGAGAAAACCATCACTTCACGAGTGACGTCGTCAATCGTGTACAGGATTCGCCAATCGCCGATTCGAATGCGGAATCCGTTCAGCGGCGAACGCAGAGCCCGACAGCGCCCTTTGGGCGTCGGATCACTTTCAAGATCGATCAGGGCCTGCACGACGCTTTCGCGGATGCGGATGGGAAGCGATCGGATTTCTTTTTCCGCCGATTTCTTGACGTGAACCGAGTAGCTCATTCGACAGAGTTATCGCCAAACGACGAAAGGACGTCGCGAAGGGACCTGCTGTCCTCGCCCTTCCGCTCTTCCCACAGCAGGGCCGCCTCCACATCGTCGCGGAGGTCCTCATCATTCAGCATGCGGGCGAGGACTTCACGGCGGACATCCTCTCCCGCCGCCAGCAACGCCGTCACGAAGACGCTGGCCATGGCGTGCGTCGATTCGTTCTGTTCGGATGGTCCGGTCATCGTCTGACTCCTCGGTAATGACATTACCACGCGGAGGACTTCCCTTCAAACGCGCCCTCTCCGAACTGATCCGCTGACCCAATCCTTCATTGACATCGTTGGGCACGGCCCGTAAAAACCGATTCACGCGCAACTGGCCGACTGCTGCGCGTTGGGCCTGGGTGGCGGAACTGGCAGACGCACGGGACTCAAAATCCCGCGCCCGCAAGGGCATGAGAGTTCGATTCTCTCCCCAGGCATTTCCCGAAAATCGAGTGGGATCGGACGACGCGTCAGGGACGTTTCGCGGGCGGCAACGTCTCGTAATCGTCCGTGCGCGGCATGGCGCGGATGACCTCGGCCAGTTCGTCCGGCGGCGCGACGAGCTTTCGCTCGGCGAGATCGAACCACCCGCCCGTGCTCGTCACACGCGCAACCGGCTTGCCGTCCTCGCGGGCGAATGCGTTTCGGATGCGAAAACGCACTGCGTCGTCGCTCATCCCGACGAGTCGGATATCCACCACGAAGGGCTCCAGCAGACGCATTTCGCGAAAATACTCCACCTCGTCTCGCACGATCACCGGCCCCACGCGCCGTCGCTCGAACTCGCGCATCGAAAAGCCGTTCGCTTCGAAAAACATCATGCGCACGTCGCCGCAGACGTCGAGATAGGCCGTGTTCTTCATGTGGCCGTTGAAGTCCAGATCGGCCCACCGAACCACGAACGCGCGGGAGAATCCGTCACCCATTCCGACCCCCAAAACGAACACCGGGGCGGAGCTTGGCCGCCGGTCGCGGTCGCTTCAATCCCGATGCGAATCGTCGCTCGGACCACGATCAGCGACAGACCGACCGTTCGGCGTAATCTCGCTAACGCAAATTTCGATTCCCGGTCGGAGTGTGAGCCAGACGGTGGACGTCGGTCCGAATATGAGCTAGATCATGTCCCGTGAACGGTGCTGTTTTTTTGGGTTGGACTTTATGATCGCCTACCGAATCGTCGACCGGTGCATCGCCTGCGGAGTCTGCCTCGACGCGTGCGAGAAAGACGCCATTCTGACAGGCGACATCTACCGCATTCTGACCGAGCGCTGCGGGGGATGCGGAATGTGCGCCGACGTTTGTCCGGTCGACGCGGCGAAGCCGTCCCTCGTGGACGACTTCGCGGTGGCCGCGAACTCGTAAGAGTCAGCGGCCTGACGAAAGCGGGCGTTCGAGGTCGGGAACCGGCTTCGGACGCCCGATCCTGCGTTTAGAGGTATGACGGAGTGTGAAACTCCGTACGATTTTGGCCTGAGCACGAGAACGAACGAGGAGGACACCATGGCCGTTTGTCACATCACCGATGAATGCATCGCCTGCGGAGCATGCCTCGACGAGTGCCCCAAGCACTGCATCACCGAGGGCGCCGTTTATGTCGTCGACCAGAGCCTGTGCGACGGGTGCGGAAACTGCGCCGACGCCTGCCCGGTCGATTGCTGCATCATCGAGTAAACGCGCGCCGCTTTTCGCGCGCGTCGCGAGTCCCGCCCGCTTGACGACCGGTCAGGCGAGGCGGGATTTGTGCGTTTGGACCAGTCGCTCGGCCGCCGAGCGCGCCCCGGCGATGTTGCGGGCTGCTGGTCCCAGTTCCAGTTCCGCGAAAGCCCCCGCCGCGTAGAGCCCCGGCGCCCACTCGAGATCCTGCTTGAGAATCGGATATCCGCACGGCGCGACGGGCAGGGCGTGCTCGTCGATCACGCGGTCCATCCACGGAGAACCGGGGCGCCGCTTCTCCAACCCCGTGGCCAGGATGATCCGCTCGGCTTCGAAACGCTCGCCCGCGAGGCGCAGCGCGATGCCGCCGGGCCCGTCGCCCATCGCCTCGATCTCGGGCGCGACGACGTGGGCGAGGCGGCCTTCGCGCACCGCGCGGCGCAGGCCCTCGGCCACGTCAGGCGGCACGGTGCCCCGGTTGCGGGCCTCGTCCACCATCTCCCGTCGTTTCACGTAGTCATTCTCGGCCCAAAACCCGGCGAGCAGTTTCGGCCCGAGCCAGCCGGGATCGCTGTCGAATTGTTCGACTCGGACCTCGCCGCGCGTGATGAGCGTAACGCGCCCTTGCTTTGCGTCGGCGAGCGCGAGGGCGAGCGTCGCGCCCGAAAGTCCGCCGCCCACAACCGCGATGTGCTCCCAGTGCCGGATTTCTTTGCGGCGAAAGTGATCGTCGAAGATGTGCCGAATCGGTCGCTCGGTCGCCGCCAGACGCACGGCCCAGTCCGGCCAACGTGGTTGCTCCGTGTGACCGAACGCCAGCAACACGTTTCGCGTCGCCAGATCGCCCTGCGGGGTGCGCACGTGCCACACACGTTCTGGTCCGTCGCCCTCGGCGCGCAGCCCCGACGCGCGCGTCATTAGATGCAGCGATTCGAGTGCATGACCCTTGATGACAGCCAGCGAGTGTGCGTTGAACAGCCTCGTCGCCGGGCGGTTGTAGGGCGGGACGAACCGGCGATGCGGTCGCCCCGTCTCGGTGCGCACGAAGGCGTCGATCGAAAACGAGCGCAGTCCGATGTGATGCACACCCGGCGAACGCAGGTAGGCCATGCCGGTGTTTTCCGCGAGTTGCCGCCAGCGTTCGCACAGCAGCGGGTGCGGATCCACGATGCGCAGCCGATCTCGCGGGACGCCGATCTCCTCGATGAGCACGAGCGCGAGGTGCGTTCCCTGAATGCCTCCGCCGATGACGATCCAATCCAGCATGAACGCATCATAGACGACTCCCGGGCGCGGGTCTTCAGGAGTCGAGGGCAGCTTCTTGCCCGCGTGGTTCGGGCGTCGTATCGTTCGGCGGTCGCGGGCGAACAGGGCGTCTCGCGAGTGCGTAAATGCCCTTGGGCCGGAGTCGCGAAATGCCGCTGGAACTGGAAAACCTGAAAAACGCCGTCGAGGCTCTCGGGAAAGTGATCGCGAAAAGCGAGGACGGCGTGTTCATGTCGGGGCTCGACGACGTGGCTCGAAATGCCGTCAAGTCGGGCGTTATCCAGCATTTCGAATTTACGTACGAGCTGTGCTGGAAATTCATCAAGCGCTGGCTGGAAACCAATATTGCCCATGCGGTCGCCGACGGCGTGACCCGGCGCGAACTGTTCCGCATGGCGGCGGAAAATCGACTGATCGATGATGTCGAGCGGTGGATGCGTCACCACGATGCGCGCAACCGCACGTCGCACACGTACGATCCGAACACCGCCGAAAACGTCTGGCTGGCCGCCCGCGATTTCGCGGGAGACGCCCGGGGGCTGCTCGCCGCCTTGACCGCGCGAAATGATTGACGCGAAGCCGAATGACATTGAAACGATTCGCGGCATCCTGCGCCGACACGTTCCGGGGTGCGAGGTTCGCGTGTTCGGTTCGCGCGTGAACGGACGCGCCAAGCCGTGGTCGGATCTCGACATCGCGATCGTCGGCCCGGGCCGAATTGACGACGACACGATGCGCCTGCTCCGCGAGGCCTTCGAGGACTCCGACATATCGTTCCGCGTGGATGTGGTCGACTGGCACGCGGTTTCGGAGAGCTTTCGCCGAGTGATCGCGAACGGCTACGAGATTCTCGTCACCTCTTCGTGACTCGACGAACTCGATCCCGGTTTTCGCGCATCATGACAAGCGTTTCCTCTGGCCTTCGCTCCCCGCCAATGGTACAAGCGCCGCTTTCCACAATTCGCTGGAAAGCGCCGCCGGGTGGCCGCGCGTCGAAGGGAGAACGAATGCGGATTTCGCGGATGACCGTGGTGTGCGCGGTGCTGGCGTCGATGGCGTTTTCGATTTCGGCGGCCTTCGCCGGGTCCAAGGACGACTGCGCGAAGAAGCTCACCGGCAAGTGGGAGATCGTCGCCGAGGACACGTACACGGCGAAGATGATCGAAACGTTCGGCAAACAGACGATGATCATCGACACGAAGAAGAAGACCATTTCCGCCGTGATCGGCAAGGAAGAAAAACCCGCCAAACCCTTCACGGTCGACTCGTGCAAGGACGACGAGATCGTTTTCAGCTCGGAGAAGGAGAAAGGCGGCCAGCTCAGCCTGCGCGTCATGTTCATCGCGCCGGACAAGATCAGCATCGTGCCCGCGAGCGCCGGAACGGCGAAGACGCCCGCGCAGGTGTTCAAGAAGATCGACTGACGCCGCGACGGGGGAGCGCGCACGACCGATCACGTGTAGCTTTTTTCCCGAAAATTCCCAAAATAGATCGATCGGTCGATTCACGGGCGGGCCGCACGACGGGCACGGTCGGTGCGCGTTTGCGCGTTCGCGGCGCGAGTCGATGCGGGCTCGTGCGTCCCGCGCGCGCCGGGGGATGGTTTGGACGATTTTCTCAAGGACGAAAGCCTCGACCTGATCGAAGCGACCCTGGAAGGCAAAACCGGGGTTTTCGAGAAGACGTACAGCGTCGGCGAGCTGATCGCCAAACGCTACCGCGTCGAGAAGGTGCTGGGCCGCGGCAATATCGGCCGCGTCTATCAGGTCGTCGATGCCCAAGGGCGACCGTTCGCCGTCAAGACCATCTACGCCCGGTTTTGCGCCCACGAAGCGGTCGCCGGGCGGCTCGAGCAGCTCGTCGCGCGCCTGTCGTCCACCCGCCACCACAACCTCGTGCCGGTGCTCGAGTCGGGTCGCAGCGACGATCTGCTCTACCTGCGCATGCCGCTTCAGAAGGCGCGTCCGCTCAGCCAGGCGCTGGCGGCGACGATGTCCAAGGCGAAGAAAACCGGCATCCCCGCCAAACAGATCCGGCAGATCGTCGAGTCGGTCGCCGAGGGCTGCAAGGCGGTCGGATTCGATCTGCCGCACCTGAACCTGCTGCCCAAGAACATGTTCGTGGGTCCTCAGGGCCTCGCACTCGCCGATGCGGGGCTCATGCACGCGGTGCTGCCCGCGCTTTCGCCCGACGAATTTGCGGTGATGGACGGACTGGAGTTTTTCGCGCCCGAGCTCAAGGCGGGGCGCGAGGTCGGATGCGCCGCGGACACTTTCAGCCTCGGCGCGCTCGTGTATTCGCTCGCGACGGTCTCGAAGCCGCCCGCGCACGTCGGGGACATCGCGCTGATCGGCGAACTGCCCGAGGCGCTGGCCGACGTGATTCGCTACGCGATGGACCCCGATCCCGCGGAGCGTTATCCGCACGTCGCGGCGTTCCACGAGGCGATCGATCGCGTCTTCGACGGACTGTCCGCGCCGCCGCCCAAGCCCCAACTTCATCTGGTCACACCGCTCGAGCCCGAGGATCTGGGGCTCGAGGAAGACATCGGAGACCTTTTCGACGCCGGCACCATCGAGGTCGCCCCGCTGCCCGCCGTTTCCGCGGAGTCCACCACCGCCACCGACGCCCACGAGGCCGCCGAGGCGTGGGAGGATTTCCGTCGCGACGTGGACGAAACCCAGTCGATTCGCATCGAGGACGAGGCGATCGAGGTCTTCGACGAGACTCCCGAACCAGCCGCGCCGGAACCGATCGAGCCGGAGCCCGCGCCGCGCGCGCCGGAGCCGCCCGCCGTCGAGGAACCCGCGTTCGAGGAAACGGCGATCGAGGAGGCGTTCGAGGAAGAGATCGTCGAGCCCATTCTCGAGCGCACGCCCGAGCCTGTGTCCCATCCCGAGTTTGGGGAAATCGGCGAAGCGGCGGCGGAGGCGGTTGAACCGCTTTCGGAAATCGCGACGGCCGAAGAACCCGAAGACGTGCTCGACCTCATCGACGCCGACGCCTTCGTGCGCGAGCCCGAGGCACGACGAGCGCAGGAACCCGAACTTGCGCCCGACGAGGCGATCGATCGGATTCTCGCCGACGTTGAGGACACGACCGCGACGCGTCAGGCCGAGATCGAGCAGCGTTTCTTCGAAACGCTCGACGCGCAGGACGAGAGTTTCGCGCCGAAGGCCGACGCGGCGGCCGCGGCCGTGGAACGCGTGTTCGGCGATGCGCTCGATTTCGAACACGAAGCGGAGTTGCCGCACATCGGTCGGCCGTTCGAGCAGGTCCCCGAGCCGCTGCCCGCTCCCGCCGCGCCCAAGCCGCCGATCCGTCCGCGCGATTTCGAACGGCCCGAGGTCGCCGCGCCCAAGGCGCCGCCGAGCCGGGCGATGTTTTACGCCGCGGTCGCGGTGGTGCTCGTCGCCGCCCTCGCGGTGATCTACTGGTTCCAGATCCGGCCCCGGTTCCAGGCCCCATCGGTCGTCGCACCGGTCGTCGAACAGCCCGAGGCGCCGCCCGACGTCATCGCGCCGCAGGCCCCCGGGGATGCGGCCCACGACGCCACGGCACCGGATGTCGTTCCGGACGTCGCGGGAACGAAACCCGGATCGAAACCGTCTTCGCCCACCGAGAAACCCGTGAAGCCCACGCCGGGGGTGAGCGAAGCACCCACGCCGCCGCCGGTGGCGTCGAGCGAAGGACCGGTCGCGCCCCCCATCGCAACCCCTACTCCGGGCGGCGTCGCGCCGGGTGATTCGCCGGGCGGCCTCAAGACCGCGCTCACCGCCGCGGAAATCGGCTCCGTGATGGAAGGCATCAAAGGCCGCATCTCGTACTGCTTCACGCGCGGGCTCGAACAAAACCCGGAGATGGGTGGCGTCTCTCTCGTGCAGTTCACGATCGAACCCGATGGCAGCGTGTCGGGCGCGAGCGTGGTCGAGTCGAGCCTCGACGCCCCTGATGCCGACGAATGCCTGCGCCGCCGCGTGCTGCGCGCCAAGTTCCCGGCGTTCGCCGGACCCCCCAAGACGGTCAAGTTCCCCTTCAAGTATTCGCAATGACGCACCCGCCCCCGGCGCAATTCCCGGCCCGGACGATCGTCGCGATCGTCCTGCTCGCCGGGTGCCTGGGGGCGTTCGCCGCGTGCGCCACCGCACCCCGTTCGGGCGAAGAGTGGGGCGCGGTGCGCATGGAGGTCGATCCCGAAGGCGAACTGCCGCCGCGGTTTTGGGACTCGGTCGAGCTGATGCAAAAAGCCGCCGCCGCGTTCAACGACAAGAAGTACGACGACGCGCTCGAACTCTATCTCACCCTGATCGACAAGTTTCCCGAGGAACGTTCGTTTCCGCTCGCGCTCTTCAATGCCGCGCTGTGCTACGAGGAACTCGGGAAATTCGACGAGGCGCTCGGCCTGTACGCTCGGCTCGAGGCGATGCCCGGGCCGACCTACGCGCCGTCGGTGCTGCTGGGTCGAAAGGCCGCGTGCCACGAGGAAAAACAGAGTTGGGCCGAGGCCGAGGCCGCGCTCGTGAAGATGACGCAGCTCTTTTCAATCAGCGAGATCGAGCGGATCAACGCGCTCGCAAGACTCGGCGTGGTTCGTTTCGAGATGGGCCGCTACGAAGAGGCGAAGGCGACGTTGATCGAGGCGCTCGAAGAGCGCTATCGCCGGGGCGGCCTGCAGCGTCTCGCGGTGGACACCACGTATATCGCCAAGGGGTGGTTCTATCTCGGCCAAGTCTACCTGATGCAATACGAACGCATCGAACTGGTGGGCGACGAGGGCGAGCTCAAGGCGAGGCTGTTGGCCAAGGCCGATCTGCTGGTGCGCGCGCGCGTCTATTTCTATCGATCGATCGAGACGTATCAGCTCTGGTGGATGAGCGCGAGCCTGCACCAGCTCGGCTGGGGATACGAGACGTTTTACGACGCCGTGATGAACGCGCCGTTGCCGTCGGATCTCGCGCCGGGTGAGCGCGACATTTACGTGCGCAAGCTGGAATCGCGCGTCGCGACCGTGATAAAAAAGGCCGAGGAAGCCTACAGGAAAAACGTCGATCTGGACCGGCGCTACGATCTCAAATCGCCGTGGGCGAAGAAGTCCGCCGATCGCCTGGAGGCGCTGCACGCGGCCCGGTCGCCAAAACCGTGAGGGGACGAACGCCGTGAGAACGAAAAGACCCGGGGGCGTCATGACGGCAAAACGGCTGGGCCTGTTTGTTCTCGCGACAACGCTCGTGCTGGCCGGCACGGTGTTCGCGGCGGAATTTGCCGGCGAGAACCTGGAATACGAATTCGGCTGGAAGGGCATCGCCGCGGCGAACGCGTCGGTGCAGATCGCCGAGATGGCGTGCGACGGCCCGTGTTACGCGGCGAACATCGACATCAAGGGCAAGCCCTATCTCGACATGATCTGGCGGGTGCGCGACCGCATCAAGACCTGGGCGGTCAAGGCCGATTACTCCCCGCGCAAATACGTGTTCTATCAGCGCGAGGGCGGTTTCGAACTTGATACCGAGATCGTGCTCGACAAGGCCGAGGGGCTCCTGAAGGCGACGCGCTTCCGCAAAGACAAGGGCAAGGCGCTCACGCCCAAGAAGGCGCAGTCGGCGGGGGTATTCTGTCCGTTGTCGGCGATCCTCTACATGCGAGCGCAGCCGCTGGAACCCGGACAGCGCTATACCGCGAATGTGTTCGACGGAAAGCGCGAGCACGTGATCGAGTGGAAGGTCGAAGGACGCGAAAAGACCAAGGTGCCGGCCGGCGAGTTCGACGCCAAACGCATCTCGGCGCAGGTCATCAAATCGAACGTCGCCGATGAATCCAGCAAGGTGGAGAAGGTCCGTAAGGTGACGATCTGGGTCGCCGACGCGCCGAACCACCTTGTCCTCAGGGTCGAGACACAGGCCCTTTGGGGCCACATTTACGGCGAACTCATCAAGAAGTAACGGGCGCAAAAACAACAACGCCGGCCCGAAGGCCGGCGTTGTGGAGTTGACCGTTACGCGCGATCAGCAGCCGCAGCCGCTGTCGTCATCATCATCATCGTCGTCGTCGTCATCGTCGTCCGCCGCATCGTCATCGTCATCGTCGTCATCGTCGTCGTCGTCACCGATCGGATCGTCGCAGCCGTCCACAATGCATGCCGTGCCGTCGACGAACTGGCCGGACTCGGTCGCGACCTTGTAGTCGAAGCCGTCGGTGGCGTCCTCGTCGGTGGTGGCGCGGAACGCGAAGGTCAGCGATTCGCCTTCCTGGATGTCGCCGTATTCCGCGGACGAAACGCCCGAGGAGAACATCCAGCGGATGCCCACGTCGGTCGAATCGCCCGGAATCAGCTCGAACGTCCACTCGCCCGAGTGGATCGCGTCGGGCGCGACGATGTTCGCGCCGTCAATGACGTATTCATCGTTCGGCATATACAGATCGATCAGGTTGATCCACTGATCGACCGCACCGACCGCCGTGGTGTTGCTGACGGTGAACTCGAAGTCGTACTGCTGTCCGCCGGTCAACGTCAGCGGATTGGTGAAATCGATGACCGCCGAAAACTCGCCGCCGCCGGTGTCATCATCCGCCGCGTCGTCATCGGCATCATCGTCCGCATCGTCGTCCGCGTCATCGTCGGCGTCGTCGTCCGTGTCATCGTCCGCATCGTCGTCCGCCGTGTCGTCATCCTGGGCGAACGCCGCTAAGGGCAGCGCAAACAAGAGCGCCGCGAGCACCGCCAAAATCCGAATATTCCACTTCATCCTCGTCCCTCCTGTTGGGCGAATGGCCGCGCCGCCGCCCGAATCCGCATATTTATAGACCTGTCGCAACGCACGATCAAGAGCCGACTTTTCGATGTTGTTTCACGGACTTGTCGGACGTGTCACCGCCGCAACGGTCGTTTTTGCGATTTTGACATCGATTTCATCCGGTGCCATAAACGATTCGGCCCTTTGCCTGCCAACCCCCACGAGGACCGCCATGCTGCTCAACCCCGCGAAGCTCACGCGCCCCTACCCCGACGCCCGGTCGGCCGAGATCATGCGAAAGACCGTCGAATTCTTCGAGAAGAAGGGAAAGGCGGCCATCAAGCGGGACGACCGCGAGCAGACCTGGTACGCCGACTTCCTGCAGTTTGTGAAGACGAACCGCGTCTTTGCCGATCTGCTCACGCCCGCGCCTTATGGCGGCCCCGATTCGCGCTGGGACACGTGGCGCAATTGCGAGTTCAACGAGATCCTCGGGTTTTACGGCCTCGCCTATTGGTACACGTGGCAGGTGTCGATTCTCGGTCTCGGCCCGATCTGGATGTCGCCGAACGAGACGGCGAAGAAGCGCGCGGCGGCGGCGCTGGCCGACGGAGCGATTTTCGGATTCGGTCTGTCGGAGAAGGAGCACGGCGCGGACGTGTACTCCACCGACATGATGCTCAAGCCGCTGGGCGAAGGCGCGTATCTCGCCGAGGGCGACAAGTACTACATCGGCAACGGCAACGAGGCCGCGATGGTGTCGGTGTTCGCCAAGATCACCGGCACGGACGACTACACCTTCTTCGCCGTCAACTCGCAGCATCCCAAGTACGAGTGCGTGCAGAACGTGTGCGCGAGCCAGAACTACGTATCCGAGTTCCGACTGCACGACTACCCGATCAACGACGACGACATCCTTTCGCGCGGGCCGGCGGCTTGGGACTCGGCGCTCAACACGGTCAACATCGGCAAATACAACCTGGGCTGGGCGTCGATCGGCATGTGCACGCACTCGCTGTACGAGGCGATGCGCCATGCGGCCAACCGGCGGCTCTACGGCATGGCCGTCACGGACTTCCCGCACGTGAAGCAGATGTTCGTCGATGCCTACGCGCGGCTCGTCGCCATGAAGCTTTTCGCGCTGCGCGCCGCCGACTACATGCGCACGGCATCGGCCGAGGACCGGCGCTATCTGCTCTACAACCCGATCGTGAAGATGAAGGTCACCACGCAGGGCGAAGAGGTGATGAACCTGATGTGGGACGTCATCGCCGCCAAGGGATTCGAGAAGAGCACGTTCTTCGAGATGGCCGCCCGCGACATCCGTGCGCTGCCCAAGCTCGAGGGCACGGTACACGTCAACATCGCGCTCATCGTGAAGTTCATGCCCAACTTCTTCTTCGCGCCCGCGGACTATCCCGAGATTCCCCGCGTGGACGACGCGCGCAACGACGACTTCCTTTTCCGTCAGGGGCCGGCGAAGGGGCTTGGGAAGATCCAGTTCCACGACTACAACAAGGCGTACGCGCTGTTCGACACGCCGAACGTGGGCGTGTTCCGCGAGCAGATCGAGGTGTTCCGCGAGTTCCTGATGAACGCGACGCCGGGCGCCGAGCAGCAGAAGGACATCGATTTCCTGCTCGCGATCGGCGAGATCTTCACGCTCGTGGCCTACGGACAACTGATTTTGGAGAACGCGAAAATCTACGGCATCGACGCCGATCACGTCGATCAGATCTTCGATTTCATGGTGCGCGACTTTTCGCGCTTCGCGCTCGGCGTTCACGGCAAGCCGTCCTCCACCGCGGAGCAGATGGAATACTGCGTGAAGATGATCCGAAAACCCGTAGTCGACGCGGCACGCTACGCACGCATCTGGGAAAACGCGGTGTATCCGCTCAAGGACGCCTACGAACTGAAGGACTAAGAGAAACCGGGGCCATGTCTAGAACTCGCGCCGGCCCTTCATCGCGAGACCGAGCGTGACCGCGTCGGCGTATTCGACCTCGCTGCCGACGGGCACACCGTGCGCGATGCGCGTGACGCGCACGGGCAGCTCGTGCAGCACTTCCGCAATGTAGTGCGCGGTCGATTCGCCTTCCTTGTTGGGATTCGTGGCGAGCACGATCTCGGCCACCTCGCCGCTCTTCACGCGCTCGACCAACTCCGCCAGACGCAGCGCCTCGGGGCCGATGTCGTCGAGCGGCGAGAGCGTGCCGTGCAGCACGTGATACACGCCGCGGTATTGGCCGGTCTTTTCGAATGCGGCCACGTCGGGCGGCTGCTCGACCACGCACACCATGGTGTGGTCGCGGCTTTCGTCGCGGCAGATCACGCACGGCTGAATGTCGGTGAGCCCAAAGCACCGCTCGCACAGGGCGATGCGTTCCTTGACGCCCGTGATCGCGCCCGCGAGGCGCCTGGCGTCCTCGGCGTTCATCTTGAGGATGTGATAGGCGAGACGCGTCGCCGTCTTCTCGCCGATGCCCGGCAGCCGCGCGAGTTGTTCCACCAGTTCCCGAATCGGTCCCGCGAATCCGCTCATATTCGTTCCGATCGTGAATTTCAATTCCATATCACCGTGAATCCTATGTCATCCCAAGCTTCTTGCGCCTGTCACCCGAAGCTTCTTGCCCCTGTCACCCTGAGCGAAGCGAAGGGTCTGGTCACAGGTCGCGGCAAGATCCTTCGCTTCGCTCAGGATGACAAACATGAAGCGTCCAAGATGGCAAGCAATCACAGAACGATCACGGCGTCGTGACGAACGAGTACTCGATCTCGTACACGCCCTGCGGCAAGTCGTTCATCTCCGATTCGAGCCGCAGCGTCACCTCGTGTCCTGCCGCGGGCGCTGTGAACGACACCGTCGCTCCGGCCTGGTTGCCGTGCTCGACGGACAGATCGATTTCGTCCGACGCGAGTTCCAGACTCGCCGTCTCGTCCGTCACCGTCCAGCGCAGCGTCTGATCCCGCCCCGGCAGGAACGAATCGTTGAACACGGCGATCTTGCGCGAAACGCCCGATCCCGCAGCGAGCTCGACGGGGCCCTGCGTTCCGTCCGCGTTCGTCGCCACGCGTGTGTATTCCACGTCGATCGCTGCGATCGGGTGATACGAGTCGCGAATGATTTCGAGCAGCCGGTCCTTTTGCTCCTGCGTGAAGAGCGAGTGATACCACGGTCCGACGGGGTGCTCCAATCCGTCGGGGCGATAGATGTGCCACGCCCAGTTGAGCTTGTAAGGCCGGATGTCGGAGTAACCGAGATAGCGCAGCGCGCGCACCGCGATGCCCTGCATGGCTTTTTGCTGGTCAGTGGTGTGCGGGCTGTCGATGGGGCGGCGCACGTCCATCGTCTCGCCGACGCCCGTGGGCACATCATCGAACTTGTATGGCTCGAAGTTCGCAATCGCGTCGTCGTACCACTCGTTGTCGGGCGTGATCGTCAGATTCGGACCGGCGGGGTAGTGCCAGTTGACCGTCTCGGGGTTCATGCCGAAGAAGTTGCGGAAAAACGACGTGTCGCCGTCCCAGTTGATCGGCCGCGGCGTCGTCGGGCCATCGGGCCGCATGATCGTATCAGCCGCGCGGGCCGGCTCGCCCAGCGAATACGCCTGCGTCGGCGAGAGCGGAAACGCATACATGAACATCTCGTTTTCGACGGACCACATGACGATCGACGGGTGGTTACGCAGCCGGGCTGCCCATTCGCCGATCCACGTCCACGAATTTTCGACGTACAGCGGCTTCCAGAAAAACGGCGGCATGATGTCGATGCGCGCGTACACGGGGGATTCGGGGATCACGAGCAGCCCCGCTTCGTCCAGCATGTCGTACACGCAGTCGGGCGGCGGCGCCTGATGGAAACGCACGACGTTGAAGTAAAGGTCCTTGATGCGTTCGATGGTCGCGGGCGCGGTGGTGCAATCCCAGTATTCCGGGCCCCAGTAGCGCGGGCGCGCGGCCTGATCGTCGATCGAATCGCCGATCAGGTTCATCGTCTCGCCATTGAGTTTGTAGCGGCCGCTCTCGATCCACACCTCCCGGAAGCCGAAGCGGTCCTCGCGCAGATCGACCGGCGCGCCGAACTCGTCGATGAGCAGCGTACGCCACGTGTAGCGGTAGGGATCGGCGGGCCACCACCAGCGCGCGTCCTCGAACGGGGCGACAATCACGACGTCGCGCGTTGCCCCAGCGGGTATCGCCACGCGCGTGCCCGGCGACTCCATGGCGAGCGCGCCGTCCTCGTCCATCACGCGGCCCAGCACCCACACGCTCGTTTGCACGTTGCGCGTGTTGCGGATCGTCACCTGGATCGTCAGGTCTTCGCGTCGCGTGGACGGCACGAGGAAAACGTCCTCGATCAGGATGTCCGGTCGCAATTGCAGCGTAACGGACCGATAGAGCCCCGTGATGCTGTTGTGCGCGTAGTAGCCGGCGGGCCAACGCGTGATGCCTTCCGGGCCGAGCAGCGCGTGACCGTCCTCCAGTTCGACGCGCAGTTCGTTTTCGCCTTCGTGCGCGGCGGCCGATGCGTCGAAGGTCGCGGCGCGGTAAGCGCCGACCGTCTCGCCGATGGGCGCGTCATTCCAATACACCTCGCCCGCGTGGTGGATCGCCTCGAAATACGCGCGCACCACGGGCCAGGGCTTGTCGAGGGTCACCGCGCGGCGATAGGTTCCGCGCTTGATCGCGCGGTCTTCCCAATTCTGGCCCTCGATGATCGACACAGTTTCGTCGGGCGTTCCCGCGAGATACTCGGGGCAGGCATATTGCTCCCACCCGTCCCACTCGTCGATGGCTTCCCAGTGGCAGGGGACGCTCACCTCGCGCTCGGCGTAGCCCTCCGGCGTGAAGAGCCACGCGCCGTCGAGGGAGATGTCCTCGCGCAGGGGCTGGGAGGGTTCGACCCAGGTCGGCGGGGGTTCCGTATCGTCGTCGCCCGCGTCGTCGTCCTCGGTGTCGTCGTCGGTATCATCGTCGCCGGTCGCGTCGTCGTCCGCGTCGTCGTCGGCCGTGTCGTCATCGGGTGCGGAGGAGTCGTGGTCGTCGTCATCGCCGCACGAACAAGACACGACGAGCGCGGCGACCACGAGGAGAAAAGGGATCGCCGGAATGCGGTGGAGAGGCACAGCACAATACGGCGGTGCCGCATTCTTGTCGGAGAAAGTCATTCCGTCATGATGTCGGCCCAGGGCGGTGGCCGTCAACCGACGGAGTCCTCTAAAAACCAACAACCAGAAACCAGTATCCCGCCCGAATCAATTTCCCGGCGGCGGCGTGTAGGTCTGCACGCGATGGTTCACGGCGTTGAGCGTGAGCAGGTAGTCGTACATGGCGCCGAGGTCCTGCTCGGTCATGCCGGCGTAGAGCGTCCACGGCATGAGGGTCTGCGGATCGTTCGGGCCGACCGGACGATTGTGGGCCTCGTCGCCCTCGAACGCCTTGAACCGCGCGATGAACTGCTCGCGCGTCATCTGCCCGATACCGGTTTCCTGGTCGGGCGTGATGTTCGACGTGCGCATGATCGCCCCCGACGGCATTTTGAATTCCGCTCCGCCGGCGAAGGCCATGCCGGGCAGCGGTTTACCGTGGTCGGACGGCGTGTGGCACTCAGTACAGGCGCCGATCGTGACGAGGTATTTCCCGTAGGCGACCGTGTCCGCCGGGTTGGGCTTCGGCAGAGGAGCCGGCGGCTGCGGAATCGTGCGCACAATGATGTTCATCGGAAAGTCGATATGGCCTTCGGGCACGGCGTTTTCGATCGGCGCGAGCGTACGCAGATAGGAGATCACCGCGGTGAGGTCGGCGTTGTCGAGGAAGCGGTAGGCCATGTAGGGCATCATCGGAAAGATCGCCTTGCCGTCACGATTGACGCCGGTCGTGATGAGCCGCGCGAGTTCCTCGTCGGTCCACGAGCCGATCCCCGCGGGCGTGATGTTCTTCGCGTGGATCTCGCCGGGCAGACCCATCGATGCGTCGAAGACGTCGCCGCCCTTGCCCAATGTGCCGGGGGTGATCGGCGCGGAGTATTTCGTCCAGTCCCGCGTCGAATGGCAGTCCATGCACGAGAGCACGGTGTTGGCGAGGTAGCGACCGCGCTCGATGACGGCAGGCTCGCTCGACGCCTTGACGGGAGCGACGTCGTAAACGCGTGGGAACGACCAGAAGAACCACGCGGCCACGCCGGCGATGAGCAGCGCGATCGCCGCGAACGCATAGCCGAGAATCCGTAGAAACGACATGGCAACCCCCCCGAAACTCAAAACGGACATGGAATGGAAATTGCCGCATATATAGCCGAAAGTTTTGGCAAATTGCCTTAATGAGGATTACAAAATGTCGAAATATCCTGAAAATCGATCGTTTTAGACCAAACCGGCGGTGAAAAGCGCTCGACTTCGGTGAGAGGAATCTGACGCCGTCGCAAGGTTCAGGCGGGACGGAGTTGCTCCATCAGCGGGTTGGCATAGTCGGGGCTTTTCGCGAAGACGCCCGCCGCGCCCTTGCCGCCGGATTCGGGGCGCTTGATGTCGGCGAACATGCCGCGTGCAATCGCCTCGAACAGGCCGATCCGCGCGATCTCTTCGAGCATCTCGATCGCGAGGCCGAGCACCGTATCGGCGCGCGTCGCGATCTCGCCGCCCGGGCGCAGATCGAGCGAGTCCGCTAGACCCCGCGTCGCCGCGAAGGCGTACTTCGCGTTGCGGATCGCGAGGGCGCGGTCCTGCAAGAACGGCGTGTGCATCGCCTCGGTCAACATTCCGAGAAGCTGGATGCCCTGACCGGTCAGCGCGCCGACGAGGTTGAAGTACGCGTTCATCTGGTAGCCGCGGAAGATGTCGCCGGTCATGTGCTTGGTGGGCGGCATATACTTGAGCGGATGCTCGGGAAACACCGCACGCAGCAGCAGCGCGTGCGCAATCTCGGTCGTCAGCGAACCCGGGCGCTCGGGGTCGATCTCGAATGCATGGCCGAGCCCCATGAGTCGCTCGGGCATGCCGGCGAGTATCGCGAAGCGCTCGTTGAGCAGGCACGACGCGAGCACGGTGTGCGCCGCGTCCACCGCGTCCGCCGTCGTCAAATAGTTATCCTCGCCGGTGTTGATGACGATGTCGGCGCGCGCCGAGATGAGCCGCGACGCGTATTGATCGACAAAGGTGCGGTGCGGATTGATGTCGCGAAACAGGATGCCGTACATGCAGTCGTTGAGCATCATGTCGAGCCGTTCGATCGCGCCAAGCGCCGCGATCTCGGGCATGCACAGCCCCGACGCGTAATTCACGAGACGCACGTAACGGCCGACCTCGCGCGACACCTCGTCGAGCGCGGCGCGCATCAAACGGAAATTTTCGCGGGTGGCATAGGTGCCGCCGAAGCCCTCGGTCGTCGCGCCGTGCGGCACGTAGTCGAGCAGCGACTGGCCCGTGCTGCGGATCACGGCAACGATGTCCGCGCCCTGGCGCGCCGCCATCACGGCCTGCGTGATGTCTTCGTAGATGTTGCCCGTGGCGACGATGACATAGAGCCACGGCCACGGCGGATCGCCGGTTTCGCCGCGCAGGTCGCGCCGGCGCGCCGCCGCGTCGTCGATCGCGCGCAGCGCCGCTTCGGTCAGGCGGTCGGCAACAGGCCGCCATGTGTCGTCCGGCGCATCGACGCGCGCCGTGATGTCGTACGCGCCCGCCGCGATCGCCTCGCCGAGCCGACCGATCTCCCACCCCGTCTCGCGCAGCGCCGCGGCCACGGGACGACTCGCCCCGCGTGCGAGCACGCCGCGCAGCCGGTCGATGACGACGTTCGGCAGCGGCACGCCGGCGGCGTCCACGCCGTCCAGGCCCCACAGGCGCAGCGTTGCGCGTTCCACCGCATCGGTGGTGCGTTCGTCGATGAAAGACTGGACGCCGGCGGCAATGCGCGCCGCGAGTTCACGGGCGCGCGCCGGGATTTCAGGCGGAATCGAAAGACGCATGTTGGGCCTCGCGGCGGCCGGGCCGGTCGCACAAATCGAGCGCGCGGCGCGTCAGGGCTTGGCGAAGCGCTTGACGAACTCGGCGTACTTGGGCCACTCGGACGCGAACATGTCGGCAACGCGCTTGGAGATCGTCTTGCCGACCAGCGGCACGCTCACGTCGATATCGGCGACGAGCACGATGTCCGACGCGGCGCCCCTCGGCACGACCGTGTACGATCCCTCGATCTTCACGCGCTTGGCGAACTCGTTGGTGCCCGACCAGCTCCACGTGCAGCGGCGCGCCTTGAGGTCCCACTTCACCGAAATGAAGTTCTGCTCGGTGCGCGTTTTGTCGGTGCCCGTGACGGTGCGATAATAGGTGACCGTCGTGATGTCGTAGTGGTGATCGGTGTCGGATTTCCGGACGTCCTTCACGTCCACGGAGAGCGCCTCGCGCGACTTCTCGTCCTCTTCGATCAGCTTCGGGTTACGCATCGCCGCGCACACGTCGTCGGGCGCCGCGGGAATCGTGAACGACTTCTCCACCCGTGCCATGCCCCATCCCCCCTCGCGGTGAATCGCGATGACCACGTATTTAGCAGCGGCGCGGCATCGATGCCAAGCCCGGCCACCGCGAAACACGGTCCGTCGTCCCGCTCAGCCGATGCGCGCCTCGGAGATCGTCGCCGCGATCCGTCGATGCGCCTCGCTGCCGACCACCGACAGCGGTGGCCTTTCGCGCCGGGCAAACGCGCTGGACATCCGGTCGAGGCGACGGATCGACGCATCGATGCGCTCGTGTGGAAGCGCCCCGGCGCGCACGGCGTCGAAGAGCCCGCGATAGGCCGATTCCTGGGCTTCGACGCTCTTGCACACGAGCAGCGCGTCGCATCCCGCGGCCACGGCGAGCGGCGCGGCCTCCTTGAACGCGTAACGCTTCGCGATGGCGGACATCTCCAGATCGTCGCTCACGATCACCCCGTCGTAAGGCAGCGCGCGCGCCAGCGCTTCGAGCACGACGGGCGAGAGCGTGGCGGGCCGATCCGGATCGAGCGCCGGCCACACGATGTGAGCACTCATGATCGACGCCACGCCCGCGCGGGCCGCCGCGGCGAACGGCACGAGTTCGACCGCGTCGAGCCGGGCCCGGTCGTGGCCGAGCACGGGCAGGTCGAGGTGTGAATCGACGTCGGTGTCGCCGTGTCCGGGGAAGTGCTTGGCGCACGCGGCCACGGCGCCGCCCTGCAAACCCTCGATCACGGCGACGGCAAATTCGGCGACCTTGCGCGCGTCGGAGGAAAACGCCCGCGCGCCGATGACGGGGTTGTCGGGATTCGTGTTCACGTCGGCAACCGGCGCGAAGTTCTGATCGATGCCCACGGCGGCGAGCTCCGCTGCCATCGCAGCGCCCATGCGCCGCGCGAAACGCGTATCGCCCGAGCGGCCAAGCGTCGCCATGTCGGGCCAGACGGTGAAGGGCTCGCGGAAGCGCTGCACCGGTCCGCCCTCGTGATCGACGCACACCCATAGCCGATCGCGCGGCGACAGCTCGCGAAGGCGGGCGACGAGGTCGCGCACCTGCTCCGGCGATTCGTAGTTTCGCGTGAAGAGGATGACGCCGCCCGCGCCGAGATCACGCAGGGCGAATCGGATCTCGTCGCCGGGTTCGAGGCCGGTGAACCCGACGATCAGAAAGCGACCGACATCTGCGGGCATGAAATCGCGGGAGGCGTCACGCGCCCGCGGGCGGCGCGACGAGCGTCTTCGACATGAAGACGTGGTTGCCCTTGTCGTTGAACTTCAGGGTGTCGAACATGACCTGCGCGAGCAGCAGGCCGCGCCCGTGGTGGAGCAATTCGTCGATACCCGTCGCGTTTTCCAGCGTAGCGCGCCAGTCGAAGCCCGGACCCTCGTCCACGATGTCGCACTCCACGCGGTCGCCCGTGCGGCGGATCGACACGCGCACCCGGCGGTCGGCGTAGGCGGGATGCGACGACCGCGACTTCACGAATTCCATGTACTGATGGATGTCGGGCAGTTCGCTTTTGCGTTCGTATCCGATCTCCAGATTTCCGTGCTCGATCGCGTTGACGAGAATCTCGAGCAGGCCGAGCTTGAAGTCGTCGTCGCGGACGCCCATGAGGCGCATGATGCGCTCGACCATGCGGTTGGCCGCGAGCAGGTCGTTTTCGAGCGCCATGTCCACGCGGTCGAGGGACATGGGCAGGTCCTCGATGATCACGCCCTTGCTCTCGCGGCGCAGCCACGCGAGCCGTTCCATGCGGTCCAGGATTCCGTCCACGCGCTGCGGCGCGAAGGGTTTGACGAGGTAGTCGACGACACCGAGCTGCGCCGCCTTGATGGCGGTGTTTTCGTCCGAGAATCCGGTCATGACGACGACAAAGACCATCGGATGCTGATCGCGGATCTTCGCGAGCATCTCCAGACCGTTCATGCGCGGCATGACGATGTCGGTGAAGACGAGATCGGGTTTGTCCTTTTCGAACCGTTCCAGCCCGTAGATGCCGTCCACCGCGGAGGTCACGTCGTAGCCGCGCCGGGCGAGATACGCCTGCATCAGGTCGCGCACGGTCTGTTCGTCGTCCACGATCAAAATCTTGTTGATGAAACGTTCCGGCACGTCGACCTCGAAGTTCACGGTGCAAAGATATCCGAAAACGCCCGCACGTTACCCGAATCGCCGGGAGCGATCAATTGGATTGGGGATGGGGAGTTGCGAGCGAAAACGGCAAACGCCCCGCCGGCCGTCCGGCGGGGCGTTCGCGAGAGGTCGTCAGATGAGATCGACGACGATGTTGTCGAACCAGACGTCGCCGCCCAGCCCGGCCGTATCACCGTCCCCGATCAGCAGTCCGTGGAAGACATCGGTCGAGGCGGGGAAGTAGTCGTGATCCACGCACGTGGTGTCCGCGCCGTCGAGTTGCACGGTGTAGGTTCCCGCCACGCCGCCGGTCAGTACGAAGGTGATGGTGTACCAGGTATTCGCCGCGAGGGTCTCGCCGCAGTCGATGGCCGAGTTGGCGTCGTTCGCCGCGAGCTGGCCTGACGGCGCGACGCCGGCCAGGAATTTCTTCTGCAGGTTGGGCTGAACGATGGCGAATGCGCCCGACGCTCCGTCCTCGCGCCAGAAGTCGAACGAGAACGAGATATCCTCGTCCGTGTCCTCCCACGAATAACCCGCGTAGTAGAAATCGCCCGAATCGGTGTCTCCGGTGACCTGAAGCGCCAGCCCCGATCCGTTCGCGGCGACGAGCGCCACGACCTGACCGTCCGCGTCGCCCTGCCCCGCGGTCACCCACGGCTCGGGCAGCGCGCCGAGGTCGTAATCGTCGAAATCGATCTCGATCGGCAGCGGGTCGGCGTCGTCGTCGCCGGTATCGTCGTCGCCGGTATCGTCATCACCGGTATCGTCATCACCGGTATCGTCATCCCCCGTGTCGTCGTCCGACGTATCGTCGTCCGCGACATCGTCATCGCCCGTGTCGTCGTCGGTCACGTCATCGTCCGAATCGTCGTCCGCGGACGAATCGTCGT
>JADLEX010000065.1 GCA_020845895.1 Deltaproteobacteria bacterium
CGGCAAACCTCCCCCAGGCGAGGACTTGCCGGAAATCAGCTCCATCGCGATCTCGTACTTCCGCACATCGGTAAACTTGCTCGGTCTCGGCAAAGAACACCTCCCGTGGGCGAACGCCGCCTGCCGGACGCGCCCTGGGCTCTGACGGCCCGACGCGCCGGACGCGGCGGCTCGATACTACCCACTTTCCGGTGTCTCGCCTCCAGAGGGGGACAGAATATGCCCCCCCCTCTTCGCCCGAGCCACTGGAGGGTCTCGAACCCCCGACCTGACGATTACGAATCGTCTGCTCTACCAGCTGAGCTACAGTGGCACCCCAAAAACGGCGCGCATTATATCCGGAACGACTCCCGAATCAAGCCGCGATCGAGGGCGTATTGCCCGCACCGATCGCTTCCTTTAGTTTACGCCGTCCCCGAGCGGTGGTCTGCGAGAATGAGCGGCGCGAAAGCGGAACGGTTCCACGAAATCGACCTTTTGAAGGGGCTCGCCTGCTACCTGATGCTGACCGGGCACGCCCTGCGCGCGCACCCGGCGGGATTCGGTCCGCTCGGCTTCGTGGACAAGATCATCATCTACGCGATGGACTTTTCCGGGCCGGTGTTTTTCGTGGCTTCGGGCATGAACGTCTGTACGTTTTTCGACCGCAATCGCGCCAAGGCCGGGTTCGACGCATTCCGTTTCTACCTCGGCCAGGCGGCGATCCTGTTTGTCCTCGGCTACACGTACAGCCTCGCCATCGGCAGCCTCGCGATCGGCATCCCGGACATCTTTCAGGGCGTGGCGGTCTGCACCTCCGCCGTGTTCCTGGTGATGTACCTGCGCCTGCCGGGCTGGGCGTATCTGGTCGTCGCCGCCGCCGTGTACGCCGTCTATTGGCCGTTCCGTTTGGAACTCGACGCCATCACCGCCGTTGCGAACACGGTGCCGATGTGGACTTCCATCGAGACGTACGACCAGCCGATGTTTCAGACCGCCGTTGCGACCGTGAAGTCGCTCCCGCTGTGGAAACGGCAGCTCTTCGCACATTTCAGCTTCTTTCCGTGGGCGGTATTTTTTCTCATCGGCGCGGCGGTGTTTCGCACGCGTGGGCGCGTCGGCGAGATCCTGACCTCGCTCGTCTTCCTCGCGATGCTCGGCGCGTCCACCCTGCTTCCGCAGGCGTTCTTCAGCAACCCGGTCGAGCTATTCTTCCGCGGCGTGCCGGGATACGTCCTTCAAACGGGCGGCGGCGCCGGGCTCGCGTTTATCGTCGGACGACACCTGTACCGCGGCGCGGGCGGGAGTCGGATCGCACGGGCGATCGAGTTCGCCGGGCAGGAGTCGTTCCTGCTGCTGATCCTGCACTTCTTTCTCATCACCGTTTCGCTGATGTTCCTGCCCAAACTCCACATGTATGCGCGCGCCGTTCTCATCATCGCGGGCACCGCCTGGCTGCTACCGATCCTCGCAAGGCGGCGCGATCGGTGGGCGCTGGGCCCGGCGTTCGAGCGCAATGCCCTCGTGGTTCTCGGCGTGACATTCGCCGTGGGCATCTTTCTTTCCGCAGCTCCGCCGCTCTATATTCTTGCCCGACTCGTCGGTTTCGTGTCGGCCTTCGCCTTCGCGTTCGTGTTCGGATCGATACGCACGCGCTGGCGCGCGAAATGCCTGACGCCGAACGCCGCCTGACCGATCAGAGGGAACGATGAACGCGCCATCGAATCGGGATCTCGACATCGACCTCGCCAAGGGGCTCGCATGCCTGATGATGATCTACGGGCACATCGGGTTTCAGATGAACGTCGTCATCGACCGACCGCCCCACCTCGTCCCGAGCTGGATCTTCGCGGAAAGCTCCGTCGCCCTGTTTTTCATGGCGACCGGAATGAACGTGCTGCATTACGTCCAGCGCGCCGCATCGAAAAAAGGATTCGGTCCCACCCGCGACTTCCTCATCACCAACGTCGCGCTTTTCTTTTTGGGATTCGTTTACAACGTCAACCGATACTCCGTCGGCCTGATGGATCTTTTTCAGGGGATCGCGGTCGCGGCGTTCGTCACCTACATCCCGTTCCGCCGGCAATGGCCCACGTGGGCGATCGTCGTCATCGCGCTCGAACTGTTCGTCATCGCATTCGGGTTCGCGCTCACGCCCGATCCGTCGATCGGGAACGGTTACATCGCCGTTTCGGCAAAGGCATTTGCCGATTCCATGCGGCCCGGCGCCGCGCACCCGAACCTCATGGGACAGTACCTCGCGATGCTCGGCGAGTTGAGGGACCTGCCGCTCTGGCAACGTTTTCTGTTCATCCAGTTTTCCGCGCTGCCGTGGACGGGCTGCGCCCTGCTCGGCGGCGTGCTGATGCGTCACGCGCGGACGAAACGCGAAATCTGGCTATGGATCTTCTTCGCGGCGATTCTCGCCTCGTCGCTGGCGTTTCCGTTTTTCCTGGCGCAGCACATGGTGGATTACTTTCATCGCGGCAAACCTGACTACGTGCTGCGTCATGTGGGAATCGCGGGGTTGTTCATCCTGGCCGCCCGACGTTGGTACACGGGACAGTGGCGCGCCGGGCGCTGGCTCGAGTTTATCGGTCGGGAGTCGTTTTTCGTCTTCGTGCTCCAGTGGCTGTTTCTGGAAGTCTCCACGACCATCGTGAAGAGTCCTCCGTCGTTTGTGATGATCGTCGGTCAAACCGTGGTGGTGATGAGTCTCATCACGTTGACGACAAAAAAGCTCGCCGCGCGCCGAGACCGGGGTGCGGACTCGATGGCCTTCGCCAAGCGCTGGTTCGCAATCGCGATCGGCGTCGGTTTCGCCGCGTGGTGGATCGGGCGCGTTCCCAAACCGCCGCTCTACCTCAACGTCCATCTGGCGCACCTGATCTCCAACATCTCGAGCATCGCGTTCGCGATGGCGTTCCCGTCACTCAAGACGCTGATGCGCGGATCGAAAAAACCCCGTGGCGTGCCCGAGGCCGCGCATGCCTGAACGCGTACGGCCCTCGGATCGCCGCGTCTTCTCGTTCGCGCTGGCTGCGATCATCTGCGCCAAGTTTGTGCTCGTGTTCCTCGGGGCGGGCAATCCGCAGAACCCGCTCGATTTCCTGCGTCCGGTCGATGACGCGTACATCTCGTACCGATACGCCGAGAACCTCGCCCACGGATTCGGGCTCGAATACAACCCGGGCGAGCGCGTCGAGGGCGGAACGTCGATCGCGCTCATCGCCCTGCTCGCGCCGTTTTCGCTGGCCGGCATCCGCCGGATCGATTTCGTGGCGGTCGTGCTCAGCCTGCTGGCGAGCGCGGGGACGGTCACGTTGGCCTCGCGCTACCTGCGCGAACGCACGACGGGGCTGATCGGCCGGGCCGAGGCATTCGTGCTCGCGTTCCTGACGCTCTCCACGTGCGTGCTCGTCTGGGCGTGGGCGGGTATGGAGACGTCGATCTTCGCCTTCGTGTGGCTGGCGGGCGTGCTGCGCCATTTACGCGAGTCGGAGCGCGAGGACTGGCCGTGGGCAAGCGCTTTGCTCACGGTCGCGGCCGGCCTGCTGCACCCCGATGGCGTTTTACTCGCGCCGATCCTCGGCCTGTCCTGGCTGTTTCCGTTCACGAAGACGCGGGCGGTGCGCGGCGTGGTTTACGGCGCGATCGTGGTGGCGCTGTTTGGCGGATACTGGCTCGCGCGTTGGACCTACTTCGGCTACCCGATGCCCAACACATTCTACGCCAAAGTCGGCTCGGGAGCGGATCTGTTCCGCGCGGGATTCACCTACATTCGCGTCGCGGTGTTTTCGACGCTCGTCCCCCTCGCCACCGCGTTTTACGCACTCAAGACCATTAAGGGTTGGCGTTCGTGGCCGCGCGAGGTCTGGATCTTCCTGGGCGCGGCGACCATCTACGTGCTCTACGTAATGAAGGTCGGCGGCGACTTCTACCCCTTCCACCGGTTCTTCCTCGCGGCGCTCGTGCTCCTGACGCTCGCCGGGTGGCGGCTGCGCGGAATCTCGGGAAAAACGTCCGGCGGTCCCGCAAGTCGGAAAGCGTGGGCGCTCGTCGTTCTCGCCATCGCGGCCATGAATGTCTGGTCGTATTTCTACACGTTCCAGGGGCTCATCCATCGCGATCTGCAGCGCGTCGTGAAGAATTTCGCGGCGACCGGCGTCGCGATGCGCGATTCGATGCCCGAAAACACCACGGTGGCGACGCTGCCCATCGGCGCGCTCGGCTTTTTCTCGAAGCTGCGCATCCACGACATGATGGGGCTTGTCGATCTGCACATCGCGCGACTGCCGCGCGACGCCACGCGCGGCGTGGTGGGCCACGAGAAGTTCGACCACGCCTACACGCTCTCGAAACGACCCGAGGCCATCGTCGTGCTGCCGAGCCTGTACACCGACGACAACGCCGGCTACGAAAAGTGGCTCAATGAGAACGCGCTCGCGCCGTCGCAGTACCGCATCTACGAGCAGAGTGCGCTTCGCGAAGAGTATCGCCTCGCGAAGCTGCCCGTGCGAAAGAAGCTGGTGGCGTATGGATTCCTGCGCAAAGAGCTCGTCGGCACGCCGGACTACGACAAATGGACTGCCATGAGCGACGCCGACAACGACCTGGCGTTCGCGACTCCGTCGCGCGCCGCGGCCCATCCGCTGCACGGCAAGTCGTTCGGCATCTGGACCTTCAAGTAGGCCGGCGCGCTCAGATCATCGTTTGTAGATCTGCGAGAGCGTCTGCTTTGCGCCGATCACCGCCTCGTGCTCCGGCGGAAACTTCGCGATGAGTCGCTCGAGCAGTCGAACCGCCTGCGACTGGTCGCCGTTGTCCTTGAGCAGCATCGCAGCCGACGACAACGCCCATGCGGTGTCCTGACGGTCCGGCCACGTATCGAAGACGGTCTGGTACTCCTTCACCGCCGACGAAACCATCTTTCGCTGCGCATAATGGCTCGCGAGTCCCATGTGCGCGTTGATGAGGTCCTGATCCTTTGCGGCCTTGGCGGACAGGATCGCGCGGAACACCGACTCCACGTCGCCCGCGGGTTCCTGTTGCCGGATCTGGGCGAGGTCGAATAGCGCGACGACCGACTGCGGCGCGTCGGGGAATTTCTTGGCGATCTCGAGCAGGATATCCGCGGCCGCCTCGTCGTCCCCACGCGCCAGTTCGTTGTGCGCCTGCCCGATCCGGGCCTGCAGGATCGTATTCCGATCCGCGTCCGGCGCGTCCTCGATCGCCTGAAACGCCGTCCTCGCCTCGTCGTAACGGCCGAGCCCGGACAGGCTCTGCCCCTTGGTGAAGTGCGCCCAGCGACGCCGTTCGGGATCCTTCGTCTGTGCAAGTAGCGTTTCCAGCGACGCAAGAGCTTCATCCCATTGCTGCCGCTCGCGGTGTTTTTCGATCTTCTGCTGAAGAACGTTGTCGGCCGCGTTCCGATCGCCCGGGAAGCGTTCGCGCAGCAGCGCAAGATGCTCCTCGAAGCCGCGGATGTCGCCCGTCTCCAGATCGGACGCGATGGCCGCCTGAATCGCCTCGCTCGCGGACGGGTCCTTCGGCATCACGTTCGCCGCGGACAAAAACGCCGCGCGCGCCTTGGCCTCCTCTCCGGACGAACGCAGCAGGTGGCCGAGTCCGATCAGCGCGCGGGCGCGGGCGATCGGGGCGGCCTGCGCATCGTCGATCACCGCCTGATAGATGGCGCGCGCGTCCTCCGGCTTCTTCTTCTCGATGAACGCCTGCGCCAGCATGTTGCGAACGTGCGCGCGGTCCGAGTCGTTCTTCGCCTCCTTGAGCGCGGTCTGATACTGCGCGATGGCGTCGTCGATCTTCCCGGATCGCTTCGCGACGTCGGCGAGCCCGAAACGCGCGTTCATCCGCGCGCTTTCCTGCGCCGTGGGACTCGCCAGCATCTGCTCGAAATACTTGCGGGCAGTCGCGAGATCGTTTTCGTTCAGGGCGATCTGGGCGAGACTCTGCGTCGCCCAGAGCGCGGTCAGCGAGCGCGGGGCGAGTTCGACCGCGCGGCGGTATGCCGCCTGTGCGTCCTTGGGACGATTCGACTGCTGAAAGATCCCGCCGAGCTCGGTCGAAAGACGAGCCTTTTCCGCGGCGTCGGTTTCCGCGGCGATCAGCTTGTCGAAGGCGTCCTTGGCCGCCGCGACGTCGCCCATCTCCGCCAAAATCTGCGCAACGGACGTCTCGGACTGGCGGCGAGTCTCGGGCGATTTCGAGTCCTTCGCGAGCTTGCGGAAGAGGGCGAGGGAGTCGTCCAGCGCGCGCATTTTTCGCAGCGACTGCGCCAGTTCCCATGTCGCCTCTTCCCGCATCACGGCGTCCGCCGAATTCGACTCCGAGACGGCGCGAAAGATCTTCGCGGCCTCTTCCGGCCGGTTCGCGTCCTGATGCAGCCTTGCGATGGCGACATCGACCCGCAGGCTTTTTGCCGGGTCCGTGGTCGCCTTTTTCAATTCCTCCAGAGTGGCGAGCGCCTCATCCGTTCGACCCGCCTGTTTCAGCGCGTTCGACAGTCCGTAATGCGCCTGCTCCGCCGAGGCCGCGCCGTCCGCGCGGGCGAGGAGATCGCGATACAGCTTGACCGCGTCGTCGAACCGATTTTGTTCGGCGTAGCACTGGGCCGCGGAACCGAGCGCCCACTCGCGCGACTCGGCGGTCGTCCCCTTCTCGGCAATGGCCAGAAACGCCGCGACCGCTTCATCGAATCGTCGCGCCTGACGCAGGGTTTCGGCCCGCCCGGCGGTCGCCTGATCGCGCAGACTCTGCTCGAGCCCGGAGTTTTTGAGCAGATCGTCGTAACTCCGAAGCGCATCGTCGAAGCGATTGTTCTGCCGATGCAATTGCGCGAGTTGAAACGCCACGTTCGCTTTACGGCCGGGCTCGTTCGCCGACTCGACCACACCGCCCAGCAGTTTGGCCGCCTCGTCCGCGCGGCCCGTCGCAGACATCAACTGAGCGAGGGCGGTCTTGACGTCGGACTGATACGCGAAGTCGCCCGGAAACCGTTTCCCCATCTCCGTCAGGAGCTTTTCCGCTTCAGCGGTCCGATCGGCTTGGACGTAGGCCTGCACGATCTGCTGAACCACCTGAAACTGCGCGTTCGCCGGCAACGCGAGGTCGAGATTCTTCCTCCACGCCGCCACCGCATCGTCGATACGTCCCGCGCGACCGGCGATCTGCGCGAGCCCGGAGTTCGCCGCCGCCAACGCATCCGGCCGGTTCGCGAAATCCTTGCCGATCTCGCCCGCGAGTTGCGCAACCGCCGCCGCATCGCCCGCGTCCACGGCCAACGAGATGAGTTCCGTCAGCGCATTGAGCCGCGACTCGGGCGATTTCGCGGCCTTTGCCGCCTTCTCATAAGCCGCGACGGCGTCCGCGCGACGGTCCTCGCTTTTCAGCGTCCACGCGATTCCCATTCGGGCCTGATCGGATGCCACTTCGTCATCGGAATAGTCCTTGGCGATCGCCTCGAAGGCTCGACGGGCTTTCTCCCATTCCCGCGCGTTGGAATACGCCTGCGCGAGCGCAATCAGCGCCTGCTTGCGCAACGCGGGGAGCTCGGATTCCGCCGTCAACGGCTCGAGCGCCCGGACCGCCAAATCCAGCTTGCCGGTTCTCGCGAGCGATTCCCCGAGCACAAGCGACATCGCATCCGCCGTTCCCTGCGATCCGGGACCTTTCGCGCGGACCTCGGCAATCATGGTCGTCGCGGCATCGAGCTGCCCCTGCGCGACCATCACTCGCACCAGCGCGGTTCTCGCGCCCGACGACGTGCCGTCGTCCGTGGGCGTCGCGATGAGCGTCTCATAGTGCTTGCGGGCGCCGGCGAGGTCCCCCTTTCGTTCGAGCAACTGGCCGAGCGAAAAACGCGCCTGCGCCACCTCCACGATGCGACCGTCCCCTGCGTATTTCCCGATCAGCGATTCGTACGCATTGATCGCCGCGTCGGGACTGGCACCGCGGTCGTGGAACCCGGCAAGAGCGAGCATCAACTGCGCCTGCTCCCGAGGCTCCTTTTCCTGGGCGGACGCGGCCTCCAGCATCGACAGCGCCTCGGGGAACCTTCCCGAATCGGCGATTGCGTTCGCGAGCTTTTGAATCAGTTGCGCCCGCCCACCGACCTCGGTCGTTGGAATCGCGATCGCGCGATCGTATGCCGCGCGGACCGCGTCGAGATTTCCCCGCTGTGCCTCGATATCCATGATGCGCGAATACGCCTGACGAGCCGACGCGGGCGGCGCCGATTCCACGATCGCGCGAAACTCGGCGAGTGCCGCGTCGAAATCCCGGGCACGCGCCAGGCTCTCCGCCTTGGCCAACCGAACGACCGACAGATCGTCGGTGCGCGTCGGGAAACGATCCGCGAGGGTCTTCGCCACGACATCGAGATCGGCGATCCGGCCCTGATCGGCGTAGAGCATCTGCAGAGAACGCAGCGCGCCAAGCGCGACGTCCGCCTGCGGATTTTTCGCGACGTCGTTCCAGATGGCCTCCGCGCCGGCCACGTCGCCGGTCAGCCGGAGGTATTCCGCTTCTTCCGAACGCGTCCGCGCCGCGAGGACGGGATCCCCCACGTAACGCTTCGCCATCAGCTCGATCTGCTTCTTCCATTCCGTCAGGTTGCGCGATTGGCGATAGACGTTGACGATGTTCAGGTCGGGGTTGAAGTTGAGATTCAGGTCCGTCGTGAGTTCGGAGACACGACGATACTGCGCAACCGCCTCGTTCGCGTCGCCAAGTTCCCATGCGATATCGCCCAGGGTCTGTCGAATGGTCGACTGCATGTGAGGCGATTCTTCGGAATCGGCGAGGACTTCGTTGAGGAGCTCACGCGCCTTTTCGTGCTCGCCGCGATTCCGATAGACGCCAGCCAGCATGATGGCCGCGTTATTGCGCGCTCCCGCATCCTTCAGCGTTTCGCGAAGTCCTTCGAGAATCTTCGCGGCTTCGTCCAGACGGCGGGCCGCGAGAAGCACCGTCACACGGTCGATGGTGAGCCGCTGGGCCTGCTCGTCAACGGACTTCACGCGTTCCAGCGCCCCATCCAGAACCTTGAGCGCGTCGTCAAACCTGCCGATTTGCGTGAGCACCGCGGAGAGCGAGGATGCGACACCCGCGATCTGCACCGGCTCCTTCGCGCTTTCGAGCAGACGCTCGTACCGGGCGACGGCGAGCTCCGGCGTGCCTCGATTTTTTTCGCCGTCGGCGATGGCGTTCTCCGCGGCGAGAATCAGTTCGGTCTGGTCTGCGTAACGCTCCTTGACCAGCGCGAGCTTCGCCTGCGCGCCCTCGAGATCGCCCATGCTGACGAAGACCTCGATCTGCTGCGAGAGCACCTGCGCCGCGCGCTGAGGAATGTCGACGTTTTGCGCGAGAACCTCATCCAGCCGCGCGATGGCCTTGGGTCCCTGGCCGTGTTCTTTCCACAGTCGCGCGACACTGAGATTGGCGTTGAAAATCGCGTCGCTCGAAAACTGTCGCGAGCCGACGATCTTCATGTAGGCCGCTTCGGCGGCTTCGACGTCCCCACGCAGGACCTCGATCTGGGCGATCCGTTCCCAGGCGCGCGACGACTCCGGATACGCGTTCCACCGCTCGGCGAACGACGCAAACGCCGCGACGGACTTTTCGTATCGCCGTTCCTGAGCGAGGGCGTCGGCGAGACCGAGTTCCGCGGAAAACAGGCTGGCCTTGAGCTCCGGCCGGTCGGTCGTGCCCGCGACCACGAGATCGAAGTACCGGCGCGCATCGTCGATTTTGTTCTGCCCCAGGTACAGGTTGGCGAGCTGCACCCGGATATTGGCGACGCGAAAGGGATCATCGGGATACTTGGCGAGGATCAGTTCGTAATGCCGGATGGCGCGCGGGACATCCTGCTTCGATACCGCGTCGCCGGCGGCCTGTTCGAGACGAGTGTAGGACCAGTTCGCGGGATCCCGGTACCAAAGCCACCCGTACGCCAGTACCGAAGCCACGATGACGGCCACGGCCGCCTGCGCGAGACGGCTCGTGCGCAGCGTGCGGCCGACACGCAGCCACAATAGGCTGCTCGTCTTCGCGCCGCGCTCGCGGAATGCGATCAAGGCCGCTTCGTCGTATCCTTTGACGGACTTGAGAATCGCACCTTTCAGCGCGGCGTCCGCGAACTCGACGGCCTCGTGGCGGCCTCCCGAAAACTGCGCGTGCGCCAGATTCGCGCCGCGAAAGTCAACGCGTTCGAGACGCGTGCTCGACCAATTGCTCTTGATCAGCGTTCCGCCGGAGAAGTCGCAATCCCGAATCTGCGACAGGAAGAAGTCGATATCCGTCGCGTTCGCCGACTGAGCGTTTACGTCGGCGAGTTCCGCGTTGATCCAGATCGACCGTTCGAGATACGCACCCCCGAGCCGTGCCCCTTCCCACGTCGTCTCGACCAGATCCGCACCGGTGAAATCCGCTCCCGCGAAGTCGACATTCGCAAAACGGCTCTTCGACGCGAGCGCGTCGCGCCACGCGGACTTTTCGCCTCGCACGTTTTCGAGTTTGGCCTCGCGCACCTTCGCGCCGACGAGCGTCGCTTCGTCCAGCGTTGCACCGGTCAGGTCCGCGCCGTCGAGATCGGCCTTCTCCAGCTTCGCCCCGCGCAGGTTTGCGCCGGTCAGGTTCGTTTGGCGCAAATCGGCTTTCGAAAGGTCCGCGCCCGACAGATCCGCGCCGGAAAAATTGGCCTTACGGAATTTTCCCCGCGAGAGATTTACCCCCGCGAGACGCGCGCCGGACACGTCGGAGCCGGCCCAGTTCGACCGCGAGAGGTCCTGCCCGGCGAGATCTCCGGCGCGAACTTTTTCCAACAGATTCGGCTCGATCGTCATGACACGCTTTCGGCCGCCCGGCGGCCCCCCGCAGGGTGGTGATGGATGTTTGATTTTATGGCGTCACGAACGCCCGAACGCAAGCGGTGCCCGGCGTGCGTCACCGTTGCCCGCTCTGACGCCACGCGACGAATCGGGTTCCCGGGTGGAGCGGGCGCAGCCGGATTGCCGAACTCCAATGCGCGGCCGCGGTATTCGTATCACCGATTCCTTCGAGGGCCTTGGCCGCGACCACATGCAGGCTCCACAGGCGGCGGGCCTCACGGCGATCGGGTTTCGCCCCCGCATCGCGTAAGTCCTCCTCCACCACCGTCGCGCAGGCCGGATACATGACGGCGGCGAGTCGGCCGGTCTGCGTTCCATGGAGATGATAGACGCTCAGCGGTTTGGGATCGAACGCGATCGGCCCCGCCGCCGCGAGCCGCATCCACAGGTCGTAGTCTTCCGCCGGTTCGAAGCGATGGCGAAAACCGCCGAGGCGAGCGACGACCTCGCGGCGTGCCAGCACCGACGACGTCGGGATCACGTTGTCCGCCCGGAGCCGCTCCCGAATCGATCCCGCGAACGGGGGTTGACGGCTGAAGATCGTCTCCCCGCGCGCCCGGTCGCCGGCAACCTTCGCGTCCGAATAAACGGCCACGAGATCGGGGTTTGCGTCAATCAGGCGCAACTGGCGTTCCAGGCGATCCGGCGCCCATTCATCGTCGTCGTCGAGAAACGCGAGCCACTCGCCGCCCGCCGCATCGATCGCCGCATTGCGAGCGAGAGCCGCTCCGGCTCCATTGTGGGTGATGATGCGAACGCGGTTCCGCCAGTGATCGGCGATCGAAGCGACCGATTCGCGCTCCGACTCGTGACACGAAACGAGGGCTTCGTCGGCGGGTCGGTTCTGGGAAAACACGCTCGCCAGCGCGCGGCGCAGCATGTCGGGCCGGTTTCGGGTCGGAATGACGGCGCTAACCCGCATCGCGGCGATGATCGGGAAAGTAGTTCCGGAACCACAATTCCAGACTCACGCGACTGTACCGACCTCGATCGAATTCTCCCCGCGGGCTGCCGTTGCCCGGCATTTCGATCCGCGCGGCGAGCGACGATTCGAGATCGCTCGCCCATTCGTCGAGGGGCCCGAAGAGCCAATCGTGAAACGGAACGACCAGCCCCTTCTTGTCGCGACGATCGAGAATCGCATCGGGCACGATTCCGCGAAGAGCTTTTCGCAAGATCCTCTTGGTGCCGTTTTCGTCGATCTTGCATCGCTCGGGCAGACGGAATCCGAATTCGATCAGCCGGTGATCGAGAAAGGGGCAGCGGTTTTCGAGCCCGACCGCGGCACAGGCGCGATCGTTCATGGTGAGGAGCGACGGCAGCGAAACATGGGCATCGAAATTGCCCATGCGGTCCACGAGCGGGGTATGCCGCGCGAACATTCGGCGTACGAGTTCGAAATGGGGGTCGGGGTGTTCGGGGCGATAACGGGCGACCAGTTCGAAATACCGATGGGCCGGGTCGCCGAACATGCGCGGATTCCAGAAGTACCTCGCGAGCGACTGGTACGAAGACAGCTCCTCGCTGCGCGCGAGTCGGTCTTCCCACGCCATCAGCAGATAGCGAACGTACCCGCCGAAAACCTCGTCCGCGCCCTGTCCGCCGAGGATCACCTTGACTCCTTGGTCTCGCGCCGCCTCGGCCAGCATGAACTCCGCGATCACGGATGCCGTGGCGACCGGCTGGTCGAGATGGCGGATCACAGCCGGCAATTTGTCGCGAAAATCCCCGGCCGTCGGGCTGACAACCACTTGTCGCGCACCGATGTGTTTTGCGACGAGCTCGGCGTACGCAAATTCGTCGAACTTGGACCCGAGCGGAAATCGGCAGGTGAAGGCGATATCCGGCTTCGCGATGCACGCGATGGCGGCCGAGTCGATGCCTCCCGAAAGGAATATTCCGAGATCGACATCGGACATAAGGCGGATGGCGACCGCGTCCACGAGCAACGCACGCAATTCCTCGACGAGATCGCTTTCCGATCGCGTGGATGATTCGCCGTTCGGAATTTCCCAATATCGCCCGATCACCACATCGCGGCCGTCGAAACTCAGCGTATGAGCGGGCGGAAGTTCCTCGATGCCCTCGAACAGCGTATCCGGCGCGAGCGCCGTGTCCCAAACCCAGTACGATTCGCCCACCCGGGGTCGAGTCGAAACATGCGGTAACAAACCCTTGATCTCGGACGCGAAGAAAAATCCCGCATCCGTCCGGGCCCAGTACAGCGGTTTTTCGCCCATGCGATCGCGTGCGAGAAAAAGCCGAAGTCCATCCCAGATCGCGAAGGCAAACTGGCCGTTGAGGCGGTCGACGACGCGCTCGCCCCACTCCTCGTAACCGTGGACGAGAACCTCGGTGTCGGTCCGCGTCGTGAAAACGTGCCCTTTTGCCGCGAGTTCGTCGCGAAGCGACCGGTAGTTGAAAATCTCGCCGTTGTAGACGACGTGTACGGTTCCGGTCTCGTTCGAGATCGGTTGGGATCCGGTCACCAGATCGATGATGGAGAGGCGACGGATCGCAAGTTGAACCGGACGGTCACGCAACTCCCGCGCTTCGTCCGGGCCGCGATGCGCGATGGCGCGCGACATGGGATCGACATCGAGTGCCTCCCCGGGCCGCGTGTAGAACCCCGCGATGCCGCACATCGTCAGACGCCCCGTCGCACGAAATCTCCGCCCCGTCGCAACCTATCGGCCCTTCCCGAGCGCCCGGCACGCCGGACCGATGCGAAACTCCCACAGCGCGCGCGGAATATCCGCGAGCGCCGACACCGCGAAACGCACCGGAGCGTTGATGAAACTCACGCCGGCCGCACGTTCGTCGAAGACCACGGGCACCTGCCGGATGCGATGTCCCCGCCGGTGCGCCGCGATCGCGATGAAGTGCTGAAAGTGACGGAACGGACGGGAAAAATCGAGGACATCGGTCATGGCCGACCGCGTGTAAAGCACGAATCCGCTCTTGTTGTCGCGCAGACGCGTCCCGAACAGCAGATTCAGCAACGCGGACAGCCCGGACGTGAGCAGCACGCGCAGCCGGTCGCGCCCGACCTGGTCGCGCCGCCAGCCCTGCACGAACTCGACGTTTTCGTTGTCCATCACGTCGACAAGCGTCGGAATGTCCTCCGGGCGGTACTGCAGATCGGCGTCGATCGTCACGAGGCGCGGTGCGCCCGTGGCCAGCAGCCCCGACCGCCAGCTTTCGACGATTCCCCGGTTTTTCTCGTGGCGCACCGGTTTCACCCAGCGATGGGCAGCGGCCTGCTCGCCGATTTTCGCCCACGTGTCGTCGTGGCTGCCGTCGTCGACCAGAACCAGCTCGAACGAAATGCCGCGCCCGGACAGCGCCTGCCCGACGCGCTCCGCGAGCGCGCCGACGTTCGGACCCTCGTTGAAACACGGCGCAATGACGGCGAGGTCGACGGGATCGGCCAATGGGAAGATTCCTTGGGAGACGTGGGAACTTCGCGCTGAGATTCAGCTTCCGTATGTATCAGGATTCGAAGCGGGGGATCAAGCGAACTGCACGTCACGCCTTCTTTCGGATGAGGCGTTACGAAGCGACCCGCACGACGAACGGCGCGCAGGTACGGACGGCGACACTTCCAGGTACGGACGGCGCCACTTCGTTGACACCCCGGGGGGCGATTCATAGGATGCGCCGCGTGATTTACGATCCGCCGCTCGTCGCGGCCGTGTACTGCGAACGTCCGAATCGCTTCACGGCTCGCGTGCGCGTGGGCGAAGCCGCGGTGGACGCCCACCTGGCCAACCCGGGGCGCATGGCCGAATTGCTCGTCCCCGGAGCGCGGTGTTATGTTCGACATCGTCCGGACCGGATCGGGCGTCTCCAGTGGGACGCCTGCTTGATTCGGCACCGAGGAGTCTGGGTCGGACTGCAATCGCATCTGGCCAACGACCTTGTGGAAGAAGCGTTGCGGCGCGGAGCCGTGCCTTCGTTGTCCGAATACGACGTGGATCGCCGGGAAGTGCCGCACGGCGATGGGCGATTCGACTTCGCGCTCCGGCACCGCCGGCGATCGGAACGATTGATGCTGCTCGAGGTGAAAAGCTGCACGCTGGTCGAGGGGCGCCGGGGGCTGTTTCCCGACGCTCCGACCACACGCGGCGCACGCCATGTTCGCGAGGCGACCCGGTTCGTCCAGGCGGGCGGTGAGGCGGCGATTCTGTTCTGCGTCGGTCGGCCCGATGCTGATACGGTTTCGCCGAATCGTGAAACCGACCCCGATTTCGGGAGCGCGCTCGACGGAGCCTCGGCCGCCGGCGTTCGATTGCTCGCAGTGCGGTGTTCGGTTTCGCCGACGCGAATGACGGTTCGCGACGAAATTCCGGTGGTGCTGTGACAAGTTCAGAGGGTGCCGTGACGAATCCGTGGAAAACACTCGGCTCTACCGCGTTGATGGCGCTGCTGCTCGCCGTCGCGGTCGTGCTGATGTACCCGGGCCTCGTTGATTTCGACCGTCGCGTCCCCGCGTCGGACGATGAGGCGGTCGTCGCCTGGCTCGACGCCTCGCTATTCGATCAGACGCTCCGGAGTTCGTGGCTTCGCGTCGGCGGTTTCCCTGCATATTACGCGGAGGTCGAGGGCGGACTCGCCGTCGGATCGCATCCCCGCGACGGCGCGGCGTCGCCCATCACGCTCGCGTTGCTGCGCCTCGACGCGATTGACGCGGTCAAGATCAAGACGCTTCTCGCGATCTGGGCGGGGGCAATGGGTGCGTATTTGATGGGCCGGCGGATGGGCGCGGGTCGCGCCGCGTCGTTCACGGCGGCCCTGCTGCTGCCCGCGTCGGGGTTCGTACGCGACGCGATCCACGCCGACCCCCTCTCCCTCCAAGCCCTGTTCGCCCTGCCCGCGCTACCAATCGTGCTCTACGCACCCGCGAACCCGGCGACGATTCTGTTGTGTGCGCTCGCGGTGGTGCTGTCGTCGTTTCAGACCGGTTCGCTCGTCGCGTTCGCGCCGCTGGCGCTCGTTCTCGCGGGGCTCGCCCGCGCCCTGCGCGAGCCGGATCGACGCAGGACCGGAATCACCTTCGCGCTGCTCATCGCCGTTCACGCGCTGCTCATCGGCGCCATCCGCTGGCTGCCCGGCGTCGAGTTCTGGGACGCGCGGGAGATCGGTCACGCGATCCAGTCGATCACCGTTGCACCGGTGTCGCTCGCGATGCGCGCGTGGCGGTTGGCCGATGCCCTCGCCCCCGCCGGCGCCGTGTCGCTCGCCGCGATCCTGGCGCTTACGGCCCTCGGGTTCGCCAAGGACCGCGCGTCGAGATTCCTCATCGTGCTCGGCGCGGCGCTGCTCGCCTACGCCCTCGTCCCCGCCGCGGAACCCGGCGACACCATGGCTTCGCAAATCTGGTGGGTGATCCGCCCCTTCTCCAACCCGGCGTCGGCCGCGCCGATCTGGGCGCTCGCCATCCTCTCGGGCGTTTGCGCCATCGCGCTGCACGCGTTCTTCATCGCCACCCGGTCGCGGGCCGCGCACCTGGTGCCCATCGCCGCCGCCGCCGCGCTCGGCGCTTCGACCATGCACGCCGCACCGCCCCAGCGCGACGTTCCACTGCTTCGACCCGATCCGTTGCTCATCGGTCCGGTCCGGGAAGCGAAGCCGTTCTTCACGGTCCGTACCCGATTCTTCACCAATGAACTCGACCGGCCGATCGATCTGCACCCGACGCTGATCGTCGAAGACGGGCTCGCGGCCCGCAACGCGGTCGAACCGTTCCGCGGACAGCGCCGGACTTCGCATCGCGTTCATGTGCAGGCCGGGCAATTCAAGCTCCGACGCAACTCGCAGGATCGCGGCGAGGCATGGTTCCCCTATCGCAATGGCGATGTCCGTTCCGTCGTGGAGACGCCCGCCGGTCTGGAAATCCACGTGGTGACGCGAAAGGAACGCACCACCCTCGTCGTGAACCGCAACTTCGACGACGACTGGTCGGTGCTCATTGAATCCGCCGAAACACCGCCCCCGCCGGAACCGGAGATCCCCGAGGAGATCTTCGAACAACCGCCGGAGAGCGTGCCTCCGCTCGCGCTGCCCGAGCCTCGCGTTTTCCCCACGCGGGGTCTCGTCTCGACGCGCCTCGACCACGCGGGCGAACAGGTCGTGACGCTGACCTATGCCGGCAGCATGTGGCGCTACGGGATGGGACTTTCGTGCGTGTCGTTGGTGCTGGCGTTGGCGTCCGCCGTCGGGTTTCTCGCACGCCGGGAGGATGCCTGATCCAGGCGGGGTCCGAACGGATTTTCGCCTTGTCTGGTACGATTCTTGTGGTAAGATCCCGCCCGGCCGCGCGTTTTGTTCAAACTCAGCATCGAGGTTCGAGGACATCCCATCCGCCCATGCGGACGACGCCCGAAATCGCTTCCCGCACGAAACGTGCGAAGCTGCGGCGAAGTGCGTGTCCTTCTCCCTCGGAGTTGAATCGATCAGGAGGTTGCCATGTCCGGCCATTCGAAATGGGCCACGATCAAGCGGAAAAAGGGCGCAAACGACGCGGCCCGGGGGAAACTGTTCACAAAGCTCATCAAGGAGATCTCGGTCGCCGCGCGGATGGGCGGAGGCGACATCGACGCGAACCCGCGCCTGCGCACGGCGGTGGACAAGGCCAAGGCCAACTCGATGCCCAAGGACAACATCGATCGGGCGATCAAGAAAGGCACCGGCGGACTCGAAGGCGTGTCGTACGAGGAGTACACCTACGAGGGATACGGTCCCGGCGGCACCGCCATCATGGTGGACATCCTGACCGACAATCGCAACCGCACCACGGCGGAGGTCCGGCACGCGTTCTCCAAATACGGCGGCAACCTGGGCGAAAGCGGATGCGTGGCGTTCATGTTCAGCCGACTCGGTCAGTTCAGCTTCGACAAATCCTCCGTGGATGTCGCGAAGCTGGAAGAGGTCTCGATCGAGGCCGGCGCGCAGGACATCAAGGACGACGGCGATTCGGTGGAGATCTACACCGATCCCAGCGACTTCGAGACGGTGAAAAAGGCGCTCGCCGACGCGGGCTTTGTCGATCCCGAGGCCGAGGTGACGATGGTGGCGCAAAACACCGTCGAGGCGACGGGCAAGACCGCCGAGACGCTGCTCAAGCTCGTCGACACGCTCGAGGACAACGACGACGTTCAGGCGGTGCACTCGAACTTCGACATCCCCGAATCCGCGTTGGAAGCGCTGAATTGAGTTCGCGCCTTCGCGTCCTGGGCATCGACCCGGGAAGCCTGTTGTGCGGCTGGGGCGTGGTCGACGAGGTCTCGGGCGGTTACGCGCACGTGGATTGCGGCGTGGTCGAGGCGCCGCGCGGTGCTCCGCTCGCCGAACGGCTCGATCGCATCTACCGGGGACTGCGCGAAACGATCGAAGCGAACGCGCCGCAGGTGGCTGCGGTCGAGTCGGTGTTCTTCGCGGCCAACGTCAAGAGCGCCATCGTACTAGGGCAGGCCCGTGGCGTGGCGCTGCTCGCCGCGGCGCACAGCGGGCTGCCGGTCCACGAATACTCGCCGACGCAGATCAAAAAGGCGCTGGTCGGTTACGGACGCGCCGACAAGACGCAGGTCGCCGCCATGGTGCAAAGCCTTCTTGGGCTGCCGGAACCGGCGCAGGCCGACGCGTCGGACGCGCTCGCCGCGGCGCTGTGCCACCTGGCCTCGTACCGCTATTTGCAGATGGTGGAGCGCGATTGACGGGCGCGCGGTTATGCGTTTGTGTGTGACGATTCAAGGCCGTGTCGCGCGTCGCGCCGCACGGCTCCCACGGGAGAACGATGATCGCGCAGCTTCGCGGAACCGTGGCGGACAAGGCGGAGGGGCGGGTCGTGCTCGACGTGAACGGCGTCGGGTACGAGGTCTTCGTCGGCCTTCCCGCGTCGCTGCGCCTGCCGGAGCCGGGCGGCGACGCGTTGCTGCATGTGCGCACGATCGTGCGCGAGGATTCGATCACGCTTTATGGGTTCGACCACGTGCGCGAGCGGGACCTGTTCGACCTGCTCAACGCGGTCAACGGCATCGGACCGCGCACGGCGCTCGCGGCGCTTGCGTCGCTCGATTACGAGCAGCTCGCGCGGGCGATCCGCGATCAGGATCTGCGCGCGCTCACCAAGATCCCCGGCATGGGCAAAAAGACCGCCGAGCGCGTGGTGCTGGAACTGCGCGAAAAGGTGGAGAAGCTCGCCCTCGCCCAGTTTGTGGACATGAGCGTCGGCGGTTTGCCGCCGGTGGCACGCGATGCGTTGTCGGCGCTCGAAAATTTGGGCTACTCGGCGGTCGAGGCGCAGCGCGCGCTCGACGCGGCGCTCAAGGCGCTGCCCGCGGACGCGGAGTTCGAGGCCATTCTCGCGCAGTCGCTGAAAAATCTGGGGCGCGTATGACAACTGGAACGAGCGTCGGAGAACGAGGGTGAGCGAACAGGCGTATCGCACGATCTCGCCGCGCTCCACCGGAGACGACGCCCGCGTGGAGACGTCGTTGCGCCCGCGATCGCTCGACGAATACGTCGGGCAGAAGCAGGTGCTGGACAATCTGCGCGTCTTTATCACGGCGGCGAAACAGCGCGGCGAGGCCCTCGATCATTGCCTGTTTTCCGGACCACCGGGGCTCGGCAAGACGACCCTCGCGCATATCATCGCCGGCGAGCTGGGTGTCGGGGTCAAGGTCACGAGCGGCCCGGTGCTCGAGCGCGCGGGCGACCTCGCGGCGATCCTCACCAACCTCGACCCCTTCGACGTACTCTTCATCGACGAGATCCACCGGTTGCACACCATCGTCGAGGAGATGCTCTACCCCGCCATGGAAGACGGCCAACTCGACATCCTCGTCGGCCAGGGGCCGTCGGCGCGCACCGTGAAGATGAAACTCAAACCCTTTACGCTGGTCGGCGCGACGACGCGCGCGGGCCTGCTGACCTCGCCCATCCGCGACCGCTTCGGCATCGTCGCGCGGCTCGATTACTACACGCACGAGGACCTCGCGACGATCGTACGCCGCTCGGCGAAGATCTTGGGCTACACGATCAGCGACGACGGCGCGCACGAGATCGCGCGCCGGTCGCGGGGCACACCGCGCGTCGCCAATCGCCTGCTGCGGCGCGTGCGCGACTTCGCGCAGGTCGCGGGCGCCGGCGCCATCGACCGCGAACAGGCCGACCGCGCGCTCGCCATGCTCGGCGTGGACGACAAGGGACTCGACAAGCTCGATCGGCGTCTCCTGGAGGCAATCGTCGAGTCGTTCGGCGGAGGGCCGGTCGGCGTCGAAACGCTCGCCGCGACGCTGGCCGAGGAGCGCGACACCATCGAAGATGTCGTCGAGCCGTTCCTCATGCAGCTCGGATTCCTGAAACGCACACCCCGCGGGCGCATGGCTACCGAGCCGGCGTACCGCCATCTCTCGCGCGTGCCCCCAAAGGGCTTTGTCGCGAGCCTGTTCGACGAATGACAAACTCCATCGACTGGCCGCGCGTTCGACGCGTTCTGCTGATCTGCACGGGCAACATCTGCCGTTCGCCGATGGCCGAGGGAATCCTGCGCGCCAAGCTCGAGGAGCATGGCACCGACGGTATCCTGGTCGAGAGTGCGGGCACACACGGCGGGGCGATCCCCGAGCCCTCGCCGCCCGCCGTGGACGTGTGCCTGGAGTCGGGCATCGACATCTCAAATCATCGCTCGCGCCTGCTGACCGGTGAGATGCTGCGGGAGGCCGACCTCGTGCTCTTCATGGACGCGGGACACGAGAATTGGATTGCGCGAAAGCACGCCGATCTCTCGCCCCGGACGTGGCCGATCACGGCGTTTCGATCCGATCGATACCGCAACGCCGAGGTCGCCGATCCCTACGGCATGCCGACCTCGTACTACCGGCGGACTTACGAAATGCTGGATTCGTCCCTGGACCCGATCGCGCACGCGCTCGCGACCGGCCGCTGGAGCGAAGAGGAACTGGTCGAGGACTAAGCCGAGCGCGAAAGCCGCCGCGGCGCGAAGGCCCACATCGAAAGTCCCGCGAACGCGATCAACACGAGCGGCAGAGACGAGCCGTCGTCCGCGCCGACCACCCCGCCGCAAAATCCGCCGCCGTCTTCGTCGTCCACTTCTTCTTCGTCCTCTTCGTCGACGTCGTCGTCCGTCAGCGTCGCGGGATCGACCTCGCTCACCTGCGAAACCGCGAGCGAGTAGGACTTCGCCGAAACGGACGATTCCTCGAAGTCGGTCTGGATCTCGAGGTACGAAACCGTCGAGGGCACCGCCGACAGCGTGGGCGCGACACGGCAATCGCCGTCACACCGAGCTTCGCCCAGCAGGTCTCGCTCGCCGGTATAGACACGCACCCACTTGCGACGCGCGGGCTCATTGTCGGTGATTTCGATCAGCGGAAACGTGCCGCCTTGCGTATTCAGTTTGAACACGTCGGTGTCGTACAGACGCAGGCTCGTCAGGTCGATTTCGTCGTACGGTCCGCGACCGAGAAAGAGCGAGTCGTTGGGCTCGAGCTCGTCGTCCGGCGGCATGTCGCCGTCGCAGTACGCGTCGGCATTCGCGCGGATGTCGTCCTCGTCCAAATCCGCCGCCACGATGCGCTCGTCGTAATACGCATACATGGTCGCGTATTGGTCTTCCGAATGGCCGAGCCCCCACATATGCCCGGCCTCGTGGGTGAGCGTGTCGCGCAGATTGAGCACCGTGTCGCCGGCGAAGTGGTCGTCCCACGTCCAATCCTGCGCGTTCACGGAAATATCGCAGTCGAGCAGGTTTCCGCCCGCGTCGAAGTAGCACTGCGTGACGGCGAGGGTATCCTTGCCGTAGCTCCAGTCCGAACTGTTCGCGAAGACGATGCTGTCGCCGTCGGGGTCCGACTCGGCGATCGAGGTGGTTCCGCCGTCGTTGAAGTCGATCTCACAGAAGGTCTGGCGATCGTGGTCCCAGCGCGAAATCGCCGCGCGGGCTACGGTCGTCGCCCCGGGAAACAGATCCTCGATGGTGTCGCTGACGAGATAGCCGACGGGAAAGTCCTTCCATCGGCAGGTACTCGAACCGCACTGCGTGAAGGTGTAGGCGTTCGCGGTTGTCGCAAGCGCGACAAGACTCGCCAGAGCGAGAAATACACGACGAATCATTGCGCGACCTTGCTCCACTGCCGAATCTGGTCGAGAGAGACGGTCTTCGCGACCTCTCCGAGGCAAGTCTGACGGTCGGCGGAGCAGGCCGCGAGTTTCCTCGCGTTTTCCCGCCACGGATCGCGCACGACGAGCGGCGTCGCGTCCGTGGGATTCAGCACGGTGTAGCGCCCCTGAAAGAACCCGACGATGATCGCCGCGCCGCCCGACCCGCCGCGCTCGGCGGCCACGACCACCTCGTCACCGACCTCGAAGACCGGCGCACCCATCACGGCGACGCCGATGTCGCCCACGGTTCCGCCGGGCACTTCCAGCACGAGTGGGTGGAATTTTCTTTTGTGCCCCGCCTCGATCGCGCCCTTGAAGACCTCGCTCACGTCGATCGTCACGACGGTGACGATCTTCGACGCGGCATTCACGCGCTCCTTCACCTCGACCGAAATCACGCGCCCGCGCGCCGCCACGTCGGCCTTGGCGAAGACCTGCTCGTCGGAGAGCGCAATCACCGACGTGGCCGACGCGGGGCCGGCCACGATTGCGTATGCGCAGGCAATCGCCGCGGCGATCGCGATTTGCCTTCTCATAAAAATCCTCGCTCGGTCAAAACACTGCGCAGATCGGGCTGTCCGATCTCTTGAAGTTCGTATTGTACGCGAAGCGCGGGTTTGGAGAAATCGATCACCCGGCGCAGATCGATCGGCGTTCCGATCAGCACCAGATCGGCGTCGGACGCTTCGATGGTCGCGGCGAGATCGGCCACCTGTTCGTCGCCGTAGCCCACCGCCGGCAACACTTCGCGCAGATGCGGATACTTCGCGAACACGCGCGCGAGGTCGCCTTTCGCGAACGGACGCGGGTCGACCAACTCGCGCGCGCCGAGCTTCTTCGCGGTGATCGCCGCCACCCCGTACGCCATGTCGCCGTGCGTGACCGTGGGACCATCCTCGACGCACAGCACCCGCGCGCCGCGCACGCGTTCGGGCTCGTCGACCGTCATGGGGCTCGCGGCCTCGATGATCGTTGCCGAAGGATTCATCTCGGCGATCGACGCGCGCAGGGCTTTCACATCCTCGGGCCGCGCGGAATCGACCTTGTTGATGATCACGACCTGCGCTCGATACACATTGGCCGCACCGGGGTGGTAACGGCGCTCGTGTCCGATGCGGAGGGGATCGGCGACGACGATCTCAAGATCGGGCCTGTAGAACGGCAGGTCGTTGTTGCCCCCGTCCCACAGGATCACGTCGGCTTCCTGCTCGGCTTGCGCCAGAATTTTCCCGTAATCGACTCCGGCATACACAACGCATCCGCGCTGGATGTGTGGTTCATATTCCTCGCGCTCTTCGATGGTGCACTCGTGCAGATCCAGATCGGCGAGGGTCGCGAATCGCTGCACGACCTGTCGGCGCAGATCGCCATAAGGCATCGGGTGACGGATCGCCACCACGTGCTTGCCCGCCGCGCGCAGCAGGTCTGCGATACGCCGCGTGGTCTGGCTCTTGCCGCTGCCGGTGCGGACCGCACCCACCGCGATGATGGGAACTTTCGAACGAAGCATCGTCGCATTCGCGCCGATCAGTCGATAATCCGCACCCGCCGCGATAACACGGCTGCCCAAGGTCATGACGTGGTCGAAGGAGACGTCGGAATACGCGAACACCACTTCGTCCACCGATTCGTCCGCGATGATCTTCAGCAGATCCTGCTCGGGCTCGATGGGAATGCCGCCCGGATAGAGCGACCCGGCGAGCTCGGCGGGATAGCGGCGGTCGTCGATGCCGGGGATCTGCGTCGCGGTGAACGCGCGGACGTCAAAATCCGGGTTGTCGCGAAACACGCAGTTGAAGTTGTGGAAATCACGACCGCCGGCGCCGGCGATCACCACGCGACGGGGCGCGCGCGTGTCCGACATGGGTTCCTCCATCGCCCGAGCGGTTCGCAATGGCAACGCTGGGGGCGAGCTCGTGGGAGACGCGAGAACTCGCGGGCTCGTCTTCGGAGAGGTTCCCATCCGATGCGGCCAAGCTAGACGAATAGCGTTTGTCGTCAAGGCGCCGCGTTTACCGTGGGGAGGGACAACGCATTCCTTCCGGAGCAGTCGCAGTTGTCCAAATATTTGGTTCTTCGCCAATGTCAGTGGATGCCTCGTTCCTCGGCCAATTGCGGCAGTCGCTTCGAGGAATGACGGGGCGAATCGTTTGCAAGCAGATCCGACGTATTTTCAGAGACTTCCCAAATCGTCTTTCGAGGCTTTCGTCGCGGTTCGACCTCCGCGTTTCTTCCTCGAAAGCCAGGGCGGTGCCCTCTACCCACTGACATTGGCAAAGAACCTCTTTTTTTAGGCGCGGATCACCAGCGCCTGATCCCCCGCGAGCTGCTCCGGATCCGCCACCCGCTTGCGAAACGTCTCGACGCCCGCGCGTCAACGCCGCGACATGCCCGCGACAATGCCGCGATCATGGGGATTTGGGCGCATGGGGGCAAGGGCGCGAAGACAGCCGGAGGTGCCTTCTTGCCGCTGCTCGTTCCGCGATGATGCGTTCCAGTACGATTCCGTCGAACCCCCGACCCATCTGGTCGCGCCGGGCGAATTCGGGTAATAACTGCCCGAACGGCCAAAGTTATTTCACCTCCGTTTACATTTCTCGCGAGGCCCCATGACAGCGACCAAGGATACGCGCCGATCGACCAAGGGCAAAGCGCGCCGGGAGCAGATTTTGGAGAAGGCGGCGCGCGAGTTTGCCGCGCGGGGATACCACGCGACCACAATCGCCCACATCCTCGACGGGTTGGGGATCGCGCGCGGCACGTTCTACCTCTATTTCGAAAACAAGCGGGCGATCTTCGACGAACTTGTGCAGTCGCTCATGGAGCGCCTCGCGGGAGCGATCCGCGTGATCGACCTGCATGACGCGGAACGGGACCCCCACGAGCAACTGCACGACAATCTCGTGCGCGTGTTCACGATCCTGCTGGAGAATCGCGGAGCGGCGAAGATCCTGCTCGAAGGCGGCGGCGGGGCCGACCCCGAGTTCGAGAAAAAGATCGACGAGTTCTACGCGCAGGCCCGGTTCCTGCTCAAGCGGTCGCTCGAGCACGGGCGCCGAATCGGCCTGCTGCGTCCCATCGATACCGGCTTTTTCGCCGACTGCGCCCTCGGCGCGGTGCGCGAGGTCGTGCGTCACGCGTTGTCCAAGCCGCCCGGCGAGATCGACGTGGCGCGGCTCGCCGCCCAGCTCATCGACTATCACACGCACGGTGTTTTCGCCGAAAAACCCGCGCCGACCGCTTGACGAAAAGCTCGTTCGCCGTTACGGGCTTGGCGCGATCCAAGATCGGGAGTTTTCATGATCATCACCGCGACGCGAATCCGGGCGGGAAACATCATCGACATGAACGGCGATCCCTGCCGGGTGATGGCCGTGCAGCACGTGGTCACCGGGCGCGGCTCGGGCGGCGTGCAGACCAAGATGCGCAACCTGCGCACGGGAACGCAGTTCGAGCAGCGGTTCCGCTCGTCCGAAACCGTGAGCGAGGTCGAGCTCGATCATCACGAGATGGAGTTTCTCTACCGGGACGACTCCGGTTTTCATTTCATGAACACGCAAAGCTACGAGCAGATCAGCCTGACCGAAGAGGTGCTGGGCGAGACCGCGAAGTGGCTTCAGGAAAACCTGCGCATCGCGATGCTGTTTTACAACGAGCAGGTGGTGGGCGCTTCGCCGCCAAAGACCATGGTACTGCGTGTCGAGGAAACGAAACCGCGAATGAAGGGCGCCACGCAGACCGCCATGCCCAAACCCGCGAAGCTCGAGAACGGTGTCACCGTCGCGGTGCCCGAGTTCGTCGAGGCGGGCGACCTGATCCGGGTGGACACGATCGAGGAGGCCTACGTCGAACGCGTGAAGGAATAGGCTCGTCCGGCCCAACCGGCTCGTTCGCTCTCATGCGTTCGGACGTTTGTGCCGATAGATTGCCGATCCTGCGCGCGGGGAAACGGGCGGGGCGCTTGCGTGCCCGGTCCGGTCCCGTGTTAGGATGTAGCGCGCGGAAAAGGGGATCGGCGTGGATCGCCCCCGGCACGAAAGGCCGGCGGCGGTCTGACAGGACCCCGGGACGAGAGAACCCGTTCAAAAGGAACGCCGGAATTGGCTGCCGAGAAAAACTTCGCCCTTGAACGCTATTTGCAGATCATCTGGTATCGCAAATGGCTGCTCGTGGTGCCGATCGTCACGATGGTGCTCGTCACGGGCGTCGGCAGCCTGTTTCTGACGAATATCTACCGCTCGTACACCCTGATCCTCGTCGAGCCGCAGCAGGTGCCGCAGGAGTTCGTGACGTCCTCCGTCAGCATGTCGGTGGAAAAGCACATGAACACCATCCGGCAGCAGCTTCTGTCGCGGTCGATCCTCGAACGCGTCATCAACGAATACAAGCTCTACCCCGATCTGGTCGCGCGCAACGTGCCGATGGAAGAGATCCTCGAACTGATGCGCGCGAACATCGAGCTGCGCGTCGAGGGCAAGGACGCGTTCACGCTCTATTTCCAGGGTCCCGATCCGCACTTGGTCATGCAGGTGACCAACAAAATGGCGAGCCTGTTCATCGACAGCACCATGGCGACCCGCGAGCAGCAGGCGGGGGAGACCGTCGATTTCCTCGAAACGCAGGGCAAGGAACTCAAGGCGACCCTCGACAATCTCGACCAGCAGATCCGCGCCTTCAAGCAGCAGCACATCGGCGAATTGCCCGAGCAGATGGAAGCCAACCTGCGCACGATCGAACGGCTCCAGATGCAATTGCAGGTGAACTCCGATTCGCTGCGCAGCGCGCAGGACCGCCGCACGCTCATCTCGGCCCAGCTCGCCGAAATGCGCCAGAAGAGCGTGATCTCCGGCAAGGGTGGAGAGGTCGTCGGGGCGGATGTGCAGCTCGAGCAGCTTCGTGCCGAGCTCGCCAATCTCCAGCTTAAGTACACCGACGAGCATCCCGACGTCATCAAGCTCAAGAGCCGCATCGCCACCCTGGAGAGGCGGCTCTCTGAACCGGTCGAGGACGGCGGCGGCGGCGCGGTCACCAGCAGCCTCGAAATGAGCCTGCGCGGCGCGGATCTCGAAATCCAGCGCGTCGGCGCGGAGCGCGCGAGCCTGCAGGGTCAGGTGGCGCTCTACCAAAAGCGCGTCGAGGGCGCGCCGCAGGTCGAGCAGGATCTGCAGGTGCTGACCCGCGATTACGAAAACACGCAGACCGCCTATCAGGACATTCAGAAGAAGCTCACCGAGGCCAAGCGCTCAGCCGACATGGAGTCGAAGCAGAAGGGCCAGCAGTTCCGGGTCATCGACCCGGCCCAGCAGCCCAAAACTCCCTACAAGCCCAACCGACTGTACATCGCCATCGTCGGGTTCGCCCTCGGCACGCTGATCGGCATGGGCGCGGTGTTTCTGGCCGAGCATTTCGACGACAGCTTCAAGGACCCCGAGGAGATGGAGGACGCGCTGGGCATGACCGTGCTCACGGCGGTCCCTCTCATCGACACGCAGGAGGACCTCGAGCGCCGGGCGCGGACGATGCAGGCGGCGATTGTCGTCGGCATCGTGCTGGCGGCGGGCCTCGTCGTCGTCGCGGTCGTGAAGTTCATCGTTTAGGCCGCGCGCGCGGGCGAAGAACCGACCGTCCCCCCGATTCCGCAGGATCAACCCCCGGAAGACCATTCGACGAAGATGTGTCCGCGCTTGCCGAATCGGGCGTCGAATGCGTCGAGAGTGCTGGGTTGTGGAGGCGCCGGGCGTGTATACTCCCGAGAGTGCGGTCGAAAGAGACGCGAAGGAGCGAATGATGACGAGTCGGAAAGTGATCTTGGCGACGATGATCGCGGCATGCGCCGTGCTTTCGGTGGCGTCCACTCCCACGCACGCGGGTTTCATCGATTTCGAGAGCGGCGCCGACGGCCTGATCATTTACAGCCAGATCCCGGGCTTGGAGTTCACCAATACCGCGGGTTTCGACTGGCTCTACGGCGATTGGCGCACGAACACCTACAACGGCGCCTATCCGAACTGGGCCGTGGACGACATCTATCCGTTCGAGACGCAGTACTATTCCAACGGCAACTTCTTCGCCTGGCTCGGCACCGATCAGGGGAACGGCAAGGTCACCTTCACGCAGTCCTACGCCACCTACTTCGAACTGGGTTATTCGGTGAGTTCCGGCATCACCCTCACGGCCTACGACGAGTTCGGCGGCGTGCTCGATCAGGCTGTCGGCGTGACCAACAACCTGGGAACCGGAGTGATGGACACGCTTCGCGTCGAAGCGCCGGGCATGGCCCACGTGATCATTTCGGGTACGGGCAACCAGTGGCTCATCGACGACGTCTCGACCGACGCGATCCAGGAATGCCTGATCGACGACAACTGTGACGACCACGACTTTTGCACCGGCGTCGAGACGTGCGTGAACTACCAATGCGTCGAGGGCGAGCCGGTGGTGTGCGAAGACGACGGCCTTTTCTGCAACGGCGAAGAGACGTGTTCGAATGTGTCGGAGTCCTGCGAGCATGCGGGCAATCCGTGTCCCGAGGGCGAAAGCTGCGACGAGGATGCCGACACCTGCGTTGGCGACGACTGGATGCCCGACGACGATGACGATGACGCCGACGACGATACATCCGAGGACCTCGTGAAAAACCCCGGCGCCGAGGAGAAGGACGACGAGGCCGGATGGCCCGAGGGCAAGATCACCGGTGGCTGCTGCGGTTGCGGCGATTGACCATGCTTGGGCGATGCCTACTCATGTGCGCTCGCCGAGACGGAAGATATTGAATTTTTAGAAGCGACATGTCATGATGGCGATGTAACGCTCGTCGGGGGACGAGCCGGGGAGTGCGCCATGAAGATCGACGCCCATCCAATTTCGGGAGAACGGGTCAAGGCTCAGGCCAAACCCGCCGCCGCCAAGCGCGATCGGTCCGAGCCGTCCGCGCCCACGCGTACCGACTCCGTGGAGCTTTCGGACTCGGCCAAGTCCGCGGATGCGCCCCTCGCGTCGATCGATGACGCGCTCGCCCTTGTCGAATCACTCGGGCCGTTGCCTGCGGACGCGGAGAGCGTCCACGCCGCCACGGGCGCGGATCACACCTGGGAGCTCATGCGGGTCTAGTGGTTTAGGCCGCAGGCCTCAGTTTGTCCCGGTATCTCCGGCATCGCCGCCGGATGAATCCTTCGAATCGTCCTTCTTTTCCTCGGATTCGCCCTGCTCGTCCTCGGGCGGCGGGACATCCTGCACGTCGCCGAAATCCACCATCACCGGGTTGATGAGACTTCCGATCTCGCCATCGTCGCCCTCCGGCGGCGCGGGTGTTGGTGACGGGGTCGGTTCCGCCGCGGGAGCGTCCGTCGGCGCGGACGAGGCGTCGACCGGGGGCGTTTCGGCGGGCGCGGGATCGGGCACGAGACCTTCCATCAGATGGACGTTCTCGGGATTCGTCCCCGCCGCGGGTGCGGCTGGGCCTGCAGGCGCCCCGGGGGCCGCGGCCGGTGCTTCGGGCTCCTTCGGCGCTTTTTCCGGCTTGCTCAGGAACACGCGGATGTCCTGAATCAGATCGGCCCGGTCCTCGCCCTCCGCGTATTGGAGCGGCGTGCGTCCGTGGATGTCCGAGAGCCCCGGGTTCGCACCGGCCTGCATGAGCAGTTCCACCGCGCGCACGTTGCGATGGTTCGTGAAGAAATGCAGGGCGGTCATGCTGGTGTCGATCGTCTGTTTGTTGGGGTCGGCGCCCGCCGCCAGCAGGAGTCTCGCGGTGGCCCGGTCGTTGCGGAACGCCGCTAGCAGCAGCGGCGTCATGCCGGTCTTGCTGTTCACCGCGTTCACGTCCGCCCCGGCCTCGATGAGCGGCACCACCGAAGCGATCTGCGTCTTGTCGGTCGCGACGTGTAGCGGCGAGGTGCCGTCGAGGGCGGGAGAATTCGGGTCCGCGCCCGCCGCGATCAGCGCCTTGATGGCCGCGTCCTTGCCCGACGCCGCCGCGCGATGGATCGGCAGGAAGCCGGCCTTGTCGGGGATTTTCAGATCGGCTCCGGCCTTCAGGAGAATGCCGATCACGTCCGCCCGTCCCTCCGCGGCGGCCATGCAGATCGGCGTTTCGCCCGTGCTGTCTTGTTTGTTCACGTCGGGAGTGTAGAGCAACAGGATCTCGACGAGGTTCGGGACGCCTTTTTCGGCGGCGTAGTGCAGGACCGTGTGGCCCTCGTTGTCGGCGAGGTTCACGTCCGCGCCCCCTTGCAGCAGGGCTTGGAGCGCGCCGCCGCGCCCGTGCCGCGCGGCCAGCATCAGTGCCGTGTAGCCGTGGTCGCGGTCGGGCAGGTTCACGCTCGCCTTGGCCTGCACCAGAAACATCACGCAGTTCGTGTAACCCCAGCGAGCCGACAGGTGCAGGGCGGATTGGCCCTCGTCATTCAGTTCATCGATGTTCTTGAAGTCCTTCTTGCGCAGAAGGTCGGCGAGCAGCGTCACGTCGCCGCGCTCGGCGGCACTGTGGATCGTCACGCGCTGGTTGTAGTCCCACTGGGCGGCCGCCGGACCGCCGAGCATCGCCGCGGCAAACACCGCGATCAGCCATAACAAAATCTTTCGCATCGAAGCGTGCAGCTTTCCCGCCCCTGAAAAAACGGCGCGACCGTACCAAAACGCCGCCGCGCACGCAATGCGAGAGGTCAGCCTTGATTTTTCGGCGACCGGGGCCTATCAATCGATCGAGTTTCCAACCCGGAGCCGCGCACGTGATCGAGGACCGCATCCCGCTTTTCATCAGGGACTGCAACCCTTACGAGACCATCGACCCGACGGACCGTCGTTGGGTCGATCTCGACAAGAACGGCGTTCGCGGAGATATCTCGTCCACGGACGAACTGCTGGCGAAGGTCCTCGAAGCCGACAAGGCGGGCGAAAACGCCTCCATTCTGTTCTCCGGTTTCAGCGGGGGCGGAAAGAGCACCATCCTGCGTCAGGTGCGCAACCGGCTCATCGAGGAGAAATTCGATGTCCTCCTGATCGACAGCGAAGACTTCTTCAGCCTCGACATGCCCGTCGAGACCTACGAGGTCCTCCTGACGATTGCCGGAGCCCTCGACGAGCGCATTGAGTGGCCCGATAAGGAAAAGCAGGGCTGGTGGAGCCGCTGGGCGAATTTCCTGACCTCGAATGTCGTCGTCGCCAACGTCAAGTTCAACGTCCCGCTCGTCGGAGAATTTCAGGGCGAAATCAAAAAGAATCCCGAATGGCGAGAAGCGCTTCAGGAGATGATCGAGCGGCAGCAGAAACAACGCCCCATCGTTGAGCTGTGTCGCGGATTCATTTCGGAAGCCATCGCGGCATGGCGCGATCAACACCGCGGTCGACGCGGTCTCGCCATCATCTTCGACAGCCTCGAGAAACTTCGCGGGTCCGAGGCATCGAAAATCCGAAAGAGCATTGTGAACGTCTTCCACCGTTTCGGACCCGATCTCAACCTCCCCTGCCACACGATCTATTCGATTCCTCCCTGGCTTCGGTTCACGAAGACGTGGAACACGATTAACGGACGATTCAGCGCGTTCGTTCAGCTTTCCATGATCATGGTTTCAAAAAAAGAGCAGAATCGAGAAGCTCTCGAGAAGGGCATGGGCCGAATCCGCGCGCTGATCGAGACCCGCGTCCCCATTCGCGACATCTGGGGCGACATGGCGCATCGCCATCTCGACGATCTCGCCGCGACGTGCGGTGGATATCCGCGCGACGCTCTCCTGCTCATCCGTAACGTGCTCTCCGACTGGCGATCGGTCATCTACCCGGATCTGGCGCCGGAGCCGCGCCTCGCGAGGATCTTCGACCGCGCGTTCGCCCAGCTTTGCGAGCAGTACGACACGTCGCTCTGGAAGCCGGACGGGGAGATGCTGAGCGCCATCGAGGACTCGTTCGACGTTCCGCTCGGCGACGAGCCGGGTGTGACGGGCGAAAGCGAGGACAGCCTCGACGACCGGCGCATCGCGCGCCTCGCGGAACTCTTCGACAACCATTTCGTCATCTGTTACCGAAATGGCGGCGGGTCCTGGTGCGACGTGCACCCGATCCTGCGAAAGCGCTCGGACCGCTATCAGCGGATCAAGGCCGAACTGCGCGCGCGTCATGGCGGATGAGCGCGCCGGCGTCGATCTGGGCCCGGCCGGAGAGGAAAACTGGGCTTCGCTGAAGTCCGCGCTGGAAGCCGAATCGGGGTTCGATCTCTTCTTCGTCATCTCCGACAACCGGTTCGCGCGCGACGAGATTCGCCGCCGCGTGCGCGAAACCGCGAAACCACCGCTCATCGAGCGGATCTACGAACCACCGTCGGGGATATCACGAATCGCGGGCGATCTGGTCGAAATCGCCGAAACGCTCGGCGACCGACACGCGATCTGGGTCGAGGGCCGCGGCCCGGGGCCCGAGATCGATGCCGCATGGAGGAAAGGGCTCGCGCGGCTCAATGAGCGGCGAAACACCGTCATCCGCAAATGCCCGCACGCGGTCCTGATCGCCGGGGACCGTGACTTCTACGCTCTCGTGTCGCGCCGCGCGCCCGACTTTTTTTCTGTGCGCTCGCGGGTGGACTTCTTTCCCGATCCGCCCATCGATCCGGCGATCCGGGAGACGCGGCCTTCATTCGGTTACGCTCCCCTCGCCCACGATTTGCAGCCACCATCATACTATCTCGAATTGGCGGCGGGTCTTGCAAACAACGAACGTACGGCCGACCTGGAGCTACACGCCAAGATGCTCTTTCAGGCCGCCAGAAGCCACGAAATGCACGGTGACTGGGACGAGGCGCTCCGGGTGCTTCGCAACGACGTTCTCCCCACATTCGAGCGCCTGGGCGACGTGCGCGAGCGCGCGGTGACGATGGGCAAGATCGCGAACATCATGCAAAGTCGTGGCGAGCTCGACGAGGCCCTGCGCACTCTACGCGAGGACGTACTCCCCGCCTTCGAGCGCCTCGGCGACGTGCGCTCGCGCGCGGTGACGACGGGCAAGATCGCGGACATCCTGCAAAGCCGCGGCGAGCTCGACGAAGCCCTGTGCATCCGCCGCGAGGAAGAGCTCCCCGTTTACGAGCGCCTCGGCGACGTGCGCTCGCGCGCGGTGACGACGGGCAAGATCGCGGACATCATGCAAAGAAAAGGACTACATGACGACGCGATCGCGATGCGACGTGAAGAATGCAAGACTTATGAACAACTCCGGGATGCGGTCAGCCACGCGCAGTGTCAGTTCGAAATCGCGACGAATATGGCGGAGAGAGGCCGCGCGGAGGCTGCGAAGGAGGTTCTCGAACTCGCGTTGTCGGCTTATGCGGCGTTCAAGCGGCTGGGGCTGAAGGAATGGGTTGAAGGAATCGGTGGGGTTCTGAAGGAGATGGGTGTTCCACTCGACCAGATCGAGTGAGTCATAAAGGCACAGCACAGCCGGGGGCGGCTGTGCCGCATGACGGAACCGGTTCGACCCACTCAGACTTCTTCCGAGCCGTCGTCGGGTTCGTCTTTGCCCGCGTCTTCCATGCGCGCGTCTTCGGCGAACGGCGAACCCGTCTCAATCGGCGCGGGTGGATGTGGCGGCGCCTCGGGAAGGTCCTCGTCGCGATCGGGGTCTTCGAGGCGCGATACCGCGATCAGCCGGTCGTCGTCGGCCAGATCGACCAGACGCACGCCCTGCGTATTGCGGCCGATGACGCTGATGTGCTCGACTTCGATGCGAATGATCTTTCCGCTCGCCGAGATCATCATCAAGTGCTCGCCGTCGCCGACCTGCATCACGGCCACCACGTCGCCGTTGCGCTCGGTGGTCTTGATCGTGATGACGCCGCGGCCGGCCCGGCCCTGGGTCGGATATTCGTCGAGCGGACTGCGTTTGCCGTAGCCGTTTTCGCAGATCGTCAGCACCGACTTCTCGGGTGCGATCACGCACGCGTCCACCACCGCGTCGCCCTCTTCGATCGCGATGGCCTTGACACCGCGCGCCGTACGGCCCATCGGGCGAACGTCGTCCTCGGCGAAACGAATGGACAAACCGCCGCGCGTCGCGACCAAAATGTCCTGCGTGCCGTCGGAAAGCCCGGCGAAAACGAGATCGTCGTCCTCCTCGAGGTCGAGCGCGATGATCCCCGCGTTGCGGACGTTGGAGAACGCCATCAGGTCGGTCTTCTTGATGAAGCCGCGCCGAGTGACCATGACGATGTAGCGGCCCTCGACGAATTCGCGGACCGGCAGGATCGCCTGCACCTTTTCCTTGGCGTCGGACAGATCGATCAGGTTGATGACCGGCCGGCCCCGGCTCGCGCGGCCCGCCATGGGAATCTGATAGACCTTCAGCCAGTAGAGCTTTCCAAGGTTGGTGAAGACGAGGAAATAGTTGTGCGTGGTGGCGACGTAGAGCTGTTCGACGAAGTCGCCTTCCTTCGTCTCCATGCCGATCACGCCCTTGCCGCCGCGCCGCTGCGCGCGGAACTCCGTGAGCGGATTGCGTTTGATGTAGCCCTCGTGGCTGACGGTGACGACCATGTCCTCTTCGGCGATCAGGTCCTCGACCGTGAATTCGCCGTCGTCGTCCACGATCACCGTGCGGCGCTCGTCGGCATAGCGTTCACGCAGTTCCCGGAACTCGTCCACGATGATGCCGCGCAGCAGATTCGCGTCGCCCAGCACCTGCGCGAGCCACGCGATGCGCTCGAGCAGTTCGTTGTACTCGGCCTGTAGCTTCTCGCGTTCGAGGCCCGTCAGTCGCGCGAGGCGCATGTCCAAAATCGCCTGCGCCTGCCGGTCGGAGAGCGTGAAACCGGCCATGAGGGCGTCGCGGGCCTCGTCCTGCGTGCGCGAGGCGCGGATCGTCGTGATGATCGCGTCGATGTGGTCGAGGGCGAGCAGCAGTCCTTCGAGGATGTGCGCGCGCGCCTCTGCCTCGCGCTTCTCGAATCGGCACCGCCGCGTGACGACCTCTCGACGGTGCTCCAGAAATTCCTCGAGCATCTCCTTGAGCGAAAGCGTCCGCGGCCGCCCGCCGACGATGGCGAGCATGTTGATGCCGAAGGTGATCGAGCACTGCGTCAGACCGTAGAGCTGGTTGACGATGACGTTCGACGCCGCGTCGCGCTTGAGGTCGATGACGACGCGCAGACCGTCCTTGTCCGACTCGTCGCGCAGATCCGAAACGCCCTCGATCCTCTTGTCACGAACGCACTGCGCGATCTCCTCCATGAGCCGCGCCTTGTTGACCTGAAACGGCACCTCCGAGATGACGACCGACTCGCGCTCGGTCTTCGGGTGCGTCTCGATGTCGATCTTCGCGCGCACCGTGACCTTGCCGCGCCCGGTGGCGTATGCCTCGTAGATGCCCTGGCGTCCGTAGATGAAGCCGGCCGTGGGGAAGTCGGGGCCGGGGATGTGGGCGATGAGGTCGCGCAGCTCCATCGCGGGGTTTTCGGCCAGCGCGATGAGCGCCGAGAGCAGTTCGCCCAGATTGTGCGGAGGGATTTTGGTCGCCATGCCGACGGCGATGCCCTCGGAGCCGTTCATGAGCAAGTTGGGCACGCGGGTGGGCAGAACGGTCGGTTCGAGCTTCTTCTCGTCGTAGCTCGGCTTCCAGTCCACGGTCTCTTTTTCGATGTCGGCCAGAATCTCGGACGACACGCGCCGGAGACGCACCTCGGTGTATCGCATGGCCGCGGGGGGATCGCCGTCGATCGAGCCGAAATTCCCCTGCCCGTCCACGAGCAGGTATCGCATCGAAAAGTCCTGCGCCATGCGCACGAGCGAATCGTAAATGGCCGCGTCGCCGTGTGGATGGAGCTGACCCATGACGTCGCCGACCACGCGCGCCGACTTCACGTACGACCGGTTGTAGTGGTGCGACGCCTCGTGCATCGAATAGAGGATGCGCCGGTGAACGGGCTTGAGCCCGTCGCGCACGTCGGGCAGCGCGCGACCGACGATGACGCTCATGGCGTAATCGAGATAACTCGACCGGATCTCGTCCTCGATATTCGTCGCGATTTTCTGGTCGGAAACCATGTTCGTCCGATCTGGGTGGTGAAGCGACGCGGCAACCGGAAACGGCCGCCAAACGGCGCGCGCCCGTGTTTCGCGTTCGTGGCGCGCCTTTGTACGAAACGCCGCGCGAGGGGTCAAGTTGGCCGGCGGGCCGATGAACTGGGGCTTGCGTGCCGTTCCGGGATTCTGATAAGGCCGGGGGAGTGATCAAACGTCCGACCACTTGGCTTGTCGTCGCATTGGCGCTCGCGTTCGCTCGCCCCGCCGAGGCGCGGAACTATCAGAACTACCCCATCGGCGAGCGGGCGGCGGGGATCGGCGGCGCGTACATCGGCATCGCCGACGACGCCTCGGGCGCGTACCACAACCCGGCCGGGCTCGCCCTCGCCGGGTACAACCAGTTCAGCCTGACGGGCACGGTGTACGGCTACTCACGGACGCGATACGAAAACGTCGCCATCTTCGGCGCCGACGGCACGAGCGGCAGCCTCGAAACATTTTACGCGAACCCCAATTTTTTCGGCACGGTCTATCGCCTCGACCGGGCGGACGACGCCGCGCCGACCTTCGCGTTTTCGATCGTCACGCCCGACTTTTCCGTCACGCACAGCCAGCTCGATCTGGAAGGCGGAGTGGTCACCGCCGCGTCCGACGAGCGCGTGCAGACGTACTGGTTCGGGCCGTCGTACGCGCGACGGCTGTCGAAAACCGCGGCGCTCGGGGCGACAGCCTATGGGCTGTTCGGGCAAGAGCAGTACGACTCGCAGTGGTCCGGCAAGATCGGGCCCGACGAACTCGACGTGCTCGACGACCGGATCCGGCTGATGGGCTTCTCGTCGGAAGATCGCCAGACGCTCGGCGTGCTGGCGTGCGTCGGGTTGCTCGCGCACTGGAAAGACGCGCGGCTCGGCCTCGTGGCGCGCTCGCCCTCGGCGCAGGTCTGGGGGAAGGGGCGCTACCTCTTCGAGTCGCTCTCCACGTATCAGGGACAGACCTTCGATGACGATGCAAACACGAAGTTCGCGCCCCGCCGCGTGGAACCGGCCATGCTCGGCGCGGGCGCGTCGTACGCGCTGGGGCCCGTGGTATTGGCCGCCGACGCCAAGTATCACACGGCGGCGTCTTACGACGATGCGGACAAGTCGTCGGTGAAGCAGAAAATCGAACTGCGTCCTGTGGTGAACGTGAACCTCGGCGCGGAATGGAGCGTGAACCGAACGGTCGCGCTGCGCGGCGGGTTCTACACCAACGAGTCCGCGCTGCGCGCCGACCCCGCGAACGACACCCCCGCGATCGACATGAACGGCCTGACCGCCGGCGTCGGCATCCTGCACAAACAGACGACGTTGAACGCGAGCATCAATTACAACTGGGGATCGGGTGAGACCTTCGTCGATTCACTGTCGGTCGAAAACGGCGACATCGTGACGACGAGCCGCCGAATCGACATCACGGTCGAGGCCACCAACATCGTCCTCTCCACGACCTATCGATTCGGCGCACGGTGACAGATGGAACGGTTCTACGCCCGTGGGGTCGTGGGTCAGTTTTGCGCCGAGCGATTCGATTGTCATTCCGTCCGGAGCGATGCGGAGCGGAGAGCCAGCCCTGAGCGAAGTCGAAGGGAATCCCTTTGATTCGCGAAGTGGGAAGGGATTCCTCGACTCTCCGCCTCGCCGTCGCTTCGGCGGATCGCTCGGAATGACGTCGCACGCGTTAAACTGACCCACTACCTTTTCGTCCCCAAATCCGCGATTGATTTTGATCGGCAATAAAAAACCTCGTTGAATCCGGTAGGATGGCGTTGCTGAGACGCTCCGCAGATTTCACCAACGAGGTGATTCCATGATCGCGCAAACCGTCCTTCC
>JADLEX010000066.1 GCA_020845895.1 Deltaproteobacteria bacterium
CTTGTACTCCCCCGTCACGAGCAGGATGTGCCGAAACCCCTGCTCGTACAGGTGCATCGCCTCGCGCACGGCCTGATCGGTCGTGAGCGACACGCGCGGAATCGCCACGTCGTTCGAGAATCCACAGTACGTGCAGATGTTGGCGCATTCGTTGGACAGGTACATCGGCGCATAGAGCTGAATGACGCGGCCGAATCGCCGTTCGGTGATCGCCGCCGCGCGTCGCGCCATTTCCTCGATCCGTCCGAACGCCGCCGGCGAAAACAGCGCGAGCGCGTCCGCGTCGTCCGGTCGATCGCGACGCAGGACCGCGTCCACGTCGTCCGCCGAGATGCCGCGAACCGCCCGGCCCAGCGCGTCGTGATCGACACTCGCGATGCGCTCGTAAAACGACGTCGTCATGATTCGCCCGTGCGCAGGAACCCGGTGAGCGGACTGCTGGCGCGTGCCACGCGACTTTCGCCCCCCGCGCCGGCGAGCCACGCCATGCGGCCCGCCTGCACGCCCACGGCGAACGCGCGCGCCATGGCGACGGGGTCGTCGGCAATCGCGATCGCCGTGTTAACGAGCACCGCGTCAGCGCCCATCTCCATGGCCTCGGCGGCGTGCGAAGGCATGCCGAGCCCCGCATCCACGACGACCGGCACGTTCGCCTGCTCGATGATGATCGCGATTTGATCGCGAGTTTGCATGCCGCGATTGCTGCCGATGGGTGCGGCGAGCGGCATCACCGTGGCGCAGCCCGCGTCTTCGAGGTGACGCGCCAACACCGGATCGGCGTTCATGTACGGGAGCACCGTGAACCCGAGCTTCACGAGATCTCGCGCCGCGCGCAGCGTCTCCACGGGATCGGGCAGCAGGTAGTTGGGCTCCGGCGTCACCTCGAGCTTGATCCACTCGAAACCGCCCGCGGCACGTGCGAGTTTCGCGAGGCGCACCGCCTCGTCCGCGTCGCGTGCGCCCGAGGTATTCGGCAGTAAAAGATATTTCGACGCGTCGAGGTGCGTCATCATCGAATCGTCGGGCGAGTTCAGATCGACGCGGCGAAGCGCCATCGTCACGAGGCCGGAACCCGATGCGTCGATCGCCTCGGCCATGATCGACGGGCTGCGGAACTTGCCCGTACCGACGAGCAATCGAGACGAAAAGCGCCGTCCGGCGATGATCAGATCGTCGTTGACGTCGGGCGACATCTCAACCTCCACCCACGAAACGCACGACCTCGAGCCGGTCGCCGTCGTGGAGACGGCAACTCGTCTGCTCGCCTTCGAACGGCTCGCCGTTGTATTCGACCGCGACAAACTGGCGCGGCACCTTCAACTCGTCGAGCAGTTGGGCGAGCGTTGCGTCGTCTTCGAGATTTCGATCCTGTCCGTTGACGATCACCCTCATAGCCCGCTCGACTCCAGACTGATTTCGAGATGATGACAGGCCGGATCGTCCACGGCGGCCTCGCGCACGTCCTGCGAGATGCGATAGGCGCAAAAATCCGGCCCGCACATCGAGCAGAAGCGCGCGGTCTTGGCGTGATCCGACGGCAACGTCTCGTCGTGATACGCGCGGGCGGTCTGCGGGTCCATGCTGAGGTTGAACTGATCCTCCCACCGAAACTCGAATCGCGCGCGCGACAGCGCGTTGTCCCACTCCATTGCGCCGGGATGCTCCTTGGCGAGATCGGCCGCGTGCGCGGCGATTTTGTACGCGATCACGCCGGCCTTCACGTCGTCGCGGTTAGGCAGACCGAGATGTTCCTTGGGCGTGACGTAACACAACAGCGCGGTGCCGTGCGCACCGATGATCGCCGCGCCGATCCCGCTGGCGTAGTGGTCGTAGCCCGGCGATACGTCGAGTACGAGCGGCCCCAGCGTGTAGAAGGGCGCGCCGCCGCAGATCTCCTGCTGCAACTCGACATTTTCACGGATCTTGTGAATGGGCACGTGACCCGGACCCTCGATCATGACTTGGATGTCATGACGCCACGCGATGTGCGTCAGCTCTCCCAGTGTGCGCAGTTCCGCGAACTGCGCCGCGTCGTTCGCATCGGCGATGCCGCCGGGGCGAAGTCCGTCGCCCAGCGAAAAACTCACGTCGTACTTCTTCATCACCTCGCAGATGCGCTCGAAGTGCTCGTACAGAAAATTCTCGCGCTCATGGATCGTGCACCACTTCGCCATGATGCTCCCGCCCCGGCTGACGATGCCCATGAGCCGGCGGTGCGTGAGCGGAATGTACTGGCGGCGGAGCCCGGCGTGGATCGTGAAATAGTCAACGCCTTGCTCGGCCTGTTCCTCGATCGTCTCCATGAAGACGTCGATGCCGAGCTTTTCGATGCGGCCCTTCACCTTTTCGAGGCACTGATAGATCGGCACGGTTCCAATGGGCACGGGCGAGTTGCGCAGGATCGCCTCTCGGGTTTGGTGGATACTCTTGCCCGTGGACAGATCCATCACGGTGTCGGCGCCCCAGTGCGTCGCCCAGCGGAGTTTGTCGACCTCCTCTTCCACGGACGAGGTCACCGCCGAGTTGCCGATATTCGCGTTGATCTTCACGAGGAACGCCTTGCCGATGATCATCGGCTCGCATTCCGTGTGGCGGATGTTCGCGGGGATGATCGCGCGACCCGCGGCGACCTCGGCGCGTACGAACTCGGGCGCGACGTTCTCGCGACCGGCCACAAAACGCATCTCGGGCGTGATCTCGCCAAGCCGGGCGCAGTGCATCTGCGAAAAATTCGTATCGCCGCGTTCGCGACGCGCCTCGACCCACGGGATGCGCAGTTTGGGGAGCCCATCGGCGACGTCATGCCCCTGCGGGCCGCGCGTGTCGTACAGGTCGAAGTGATCGCCGTTGGTCAGATGAACGCGCCGTCGCGGCACCCGGCAGCCGTTCGCCTCGATCTCGACACGCGACGACGCGGGAAACTCGAAGAGACTGTTCGCGGAGTCGATGCCGGGGGAATTCGGCGAACCGTGATCGGCGCCGTTTCCGCCCGCACCGCTCGAATCGGGTGCGTTTGCCATCCCGTTGTCCTTTCCCTACGCCGGTCTCAACCGGATCAGGTTCGATGGGTTTGATCTCAGTCCGCTCGGTGGCGGACACCCCAGACAACCAACGAATTACCGTACACGCCGCCCCCCGGTGCGTCAACGAAGTCGCGCTTGAACGTATGTCCGACGACGTTTTCGGGGGACGCGGCGCGAGGGAGGAGAAGGACACACCGCCCGGATCGCCCCGGATCGGGCGGAATCGGCCTTGTCAACCGGAGGGCCCGTGGCTAAGATTTCGACCTTCGTGCAAAAGGACCGGCCCGGCCGGGCTTTTCGCGCAAATATGTTGTTTCCAACGCGGGTCGCCGGATCGGGTTTCGCAGAATTCTTGCGGGCAACGTGCCCCGGCCATCGGAAGGAGTTCGGGCATGAATGTGGTGGAATCGGGCAAACTTCGCAACGTCGCTGTCGTCGGTCACGGTCACACGGGCAAGACCTCGCTGATCGAGGCGATCCTGTTCGACACCGGCGTGACGAACCGCCTCGGTCGCGTCGAGGACGGCAACACCGTGACCGACTTCGAGCCCGAGGAGAAATCGAAGCTGTACTCGATCGCGACGACCCCTGTGTCGTGCAATTGGAACAAACACCGGTTCAACCTGCTGGACACGCCCGGCGGCGCGAATTTCTCCACCGAGGCGCTCCACGCGCTGGACGTGGCGGATGCGGCGCTGCTGACCGTGTGCGCGGCCAGCGGCGTCGAAGTGCAGACCGAAAAGCTTTGGGATGCGGCCGAAAAGCGCGGAGTGCCGCGCGCGTTCTTCATCAACAAGCTCGACCGCGAGCGTGCGAATTTCGATCAGGTGCTGCGCGACATTCACGACTCGTTCAAGATCAACGTCGTCGTGATGCAACTCCCGATCGGACAGGAGGACAAGTTCCAGGGCATCATCGACGTCATCACCGGCGCGGCGTACCGATTCGACGCCTCGGGCAAGGCCGTCCAAATGGACGTCCCGGCCGACATGTCGGCGAAGCTCGCCGAGATCCGCACGCAGACCCTCGAAGCCATCGCGGAGAACGACGAATCCCTGATGGAGAAATACCTCGGGGGCGAAGAATTGCCGCAGGCGGACATCCTGCAGGTCCTTCGCAAGGCGTTCGTCGCGGGCGACGCGTACCCCGTTCTGTGCGGCTCGTCCACGAAAAACATGGGGATCGCGAACCTGCTCGACTTCATCGTCGACGTGTTCCCCACGCCGCTCGAGCGATCCGCATCGGTCGGCAAACACCCCGACAAGGACGAGGAGATCCGCCGGCCCTGCGCGCCCGATGCGCCGTTCTCCGCCATTGTGTTCAAGACGAGTTCCGCCTTCGCCGGGACGGCGTCGATGTTCCGCGTGCTCTCGGGTACGGTCAAAGCCGACTCGGCGTGTTACAACCCGCGCCATCGCTCGACCGAGCGCCTCGGCCACATCCTCAAAATCAACGGCAAAACCACCGAGGACGTCGGAGAAGCCGTATGCGGCGACATCGTCGCGGTCGCGAAGCTCAAGGACACCAAGACCGGCGACACGCTCTGTGACGAAAAGAATCCGGTAGTCTACGACCTCGTCGCGATCCCCACGCCGAGCATCAGCTATTCGGTGCACGTCAAAGGCACGGGCGACGAAGACAAGGTGATCGACGGCCTGCTGCGTCTCGCCGACGACGATCCGACGATTCACGTGCGCAAGGATCCGCAGACGCGCGAGGTCATCCTGTCCGGCATGGGCGCGGGGCACATCGAAGTCACGATGGAAAAGCTCATGCGCCGCTTCAAGCTCGAGGCCGAACTCGGTCTTCCCAAGGTGCCGTACCGCGAAACGATTCAGGGCAAGGCGACGAGCCGCTACCGCCACAAGAAGCAGACCGGCGGGCGCGGGCAATTCGGCGAGTGCGAGATCGTTCTGGCGCCGCTTCCGCGCGGCGGCGGCTACGAATTCCACGACAAGATCGTCGGCGGCGTCATCCCCAAGACGTTCATTCCCGCGGTGGACAAGGGCATCCGCGAGTCTTTCGACCGGGGTCCGCTCGCCGGATTCCCGTGCGTCGATTTCCAGGTCGATCTCGTGGACGGCAAATTCCACGACGTCGACAGCTCGGAACAGGCGTTCAAAATGGCCGGCGCAATGGCGTTCAAGCAGGGCATCTCGCAGGCGAAGCCCGTGCTCCTCGAGCCGATTCAGAAACTGGAGATCGTCGTACCCGAGGAATGCACCGGCGACATCATGGGCGACCTGTCCCGACGGCGCGGACATGTGCAAGGGTACGAGACGAAGGGCAAGAACACCGTCGTCCGATCGCTCGTCCCGCTTTCCGAAATCCTGCGCTACGAGCCCGATCTGCGTTCCATGACGAGCGGGCGCGGATCGTTCACGTCGGAATTCGACCACTACCCGGAAGTGCCGCACGAGGCCGCCACGAAAGTGATCGAGGCGAACAAGCGCGAGCACGAAGAAGAGGTCGAGTAGATCGAGGCACGCGACAAATACGGGCGGCTCTCGGGCCGCCCGTTCGATTTTGGAGGCCGAGGGTGCCGGGGAAAAAGAGGGCCGTCCTCGATCGGGCGAAGAAAATCTGGGCGATCCTCCATGAGGACTATCCCGCCGCCGAGTGCGCCCTGCATTTCCGCCAGCCGCTCGATCTGCTCGTCGCGACGATTCTCTCGGCCCAGTGCACCGACGAGCGCGTCAATCAGGTGACGAAGTCGCTTTTCAAGACGTATCGATCCGCACGGGATTACGCGAACGCGGACATCGGCGAACTCGAGGACGCCGTTCGCTCCACCGGGTTCTTTCGCAACAAGGCGAAGAACATTCAGGCCATGGCGCAAGTGCTCTTGGCGAACTTCAACGGCGAAGTCCCGAAGACGCTGGACGAACTCGTCACGCTGCCCGGGGTCGGGCGCAAGACGGCCAACGTCGTGCTCGGCAATGCCTTCGGCGTGCCGGGCATCACGGTCGATACGCACCTGGGCCGTCTGTCGCGACGAATGGGGTTCACGGAGCACGACGACCCGGTCAAGGTCGAGTTCGACCTGATGGACCTCATCCCCCGCGAGGACTGGACGCATTTTTCGCACGCGATGATCTGGCACGGCCGCCGGGTTTGCGCGTCGCGCAAGCCGAATTGCGCGGCATGCCGGATCGGGTCGCTCTGCCCATCGTACTTGGTCGCGTAGCCTTCGGATTTCTTCAGCGGACTTCGGGTTCCGTCGGCCCCATCGTGAGCCAAACGCCGCGTCGGTATCTGGCGAATTGAAAACCGGCGTACGTGATCACATGCACGAGCGCGGCGATCCATGCGCCGACCACGCCCATCCCCATTTTCTCGCCGAATAGCCAGATCCCCGGCATGAAGACGAACGCCCCCGAGATCGCCATGACGATCATGGGATAGCGCGTGTCGCCCGCGCCGCGCAGCACGCCGGCGACCATGAGGCCGAGCGCGTCGAAGGGCTGGAACAACGCGGCGATCACGACGAGGCGCACGCCGATGTCCGCGACGCGCAGGTCCGGGTTGAATGCGCTCATCAGCGGATGCCGCGCGAGGCCGAAAATCAGACCCACCGCCGCCATGTAGCCCACGCCGACGAGGACCGTGATCCGCGCGGATCGCCTCGCGAGGTCCTTTCGCCGCGCGCCGAGGTACTGACCGACGAGTGTGGTGCCGACGATGCTGACCGCCGCCGCCGGCAGGAAACTGAACTGGATGATTTGGAATACGATCATGTTCGCCGCGAGGGCGAACGGATCCTGCGTGGAGGCGTACACGCAGAACAGCAGCCACGCGAGGTTCTCAAAGCCCCACGCGAAGCCGATCGGCAAGCCGACCGCCGCGAACCGGTAGAGTTGTGTGCGCGTCGGCGCTTCGATCAAGCGCGTTTGGTAGAGGCGATGGTGCCGCGCGCCGAAATAGACGGCGAAGTAGATGAGCGACTCGGTCAGCCCGCCGATCAGGGTGCCGATCGCCGCGCCGCGCACGCCGAGCGGCGGAATCACGCCCCACCCGAAGACGAGCACGATCGCGGCGGCGGCGTTGACGACGTTGGCAGCGATGGTGGCGACCATCGGTGTCCACATGTCGCCCTGCCCGCGCAGGTAGCTCGTCATCGTAAAGACGATGAAGATGAAGGGCACTCCGATGAGGCGGATGCGCACGTAGGTCAGCACGTGCGGCGAGACCTCCGCGTCGCTACCCATCGCGCCGATCAGCCACGGCAGCGCGGGGATCGTGGCCCAAACCGCGAGCGCGAAAACCGGAATGACGGCGAACGCCGTGTTGACGTGAACGCGCAGGCGGTGTGTGAGACCCGCGCCGAAGTCCTGCGCGACGAAGGTGTTGACGACCGTGAGCGTGGCGGTGAATACGACGGCGAGCACCCACGCGAGAAAGCTGCCGAACGACACGGCGCCCTGCTCCACCGTGCCCACGCGACCCATGATGATCGTATCCACAACGCCCATCATCGAGAATGAGATGAACGCCATGACCATCGGCGCCGAGAGTGAGAGCACCTCGCGCGCCGTGCCCGAGCGTGCGGTGACGACGCCGCCGACGTCCGCGTCGCCCGTTGATCCCTGGAGTTTGGAGTGATCGCTCATGTGATTTTTCGCGCGGGAGCCGTTCGCCGTCGCGCGGCGCAGACTAGCGGCGACGCGCTCGATTGACAACACGCACCCGCTCGGCAAGATTGCGCGCGGACGCCTTGTTTTCGCTCGGATTTGGAGCCTCGGAATGACCCTGCGCGTATACAACACGATGACCCGCCAAAAGGAAGAGTTCACGCCGATCAACCCCGGACGCGTCGGCATGTACGTATGCGGGGTCACAGTGTACGACCGCTGCCACATCGGCCACGCGCGAAGCCAGATCGTCTTCGACACCGTCGTGCGCCATCTAAGTCACCTGGGTTTTCAGGTCAACTACGTCCGCAATTTTACCGACGTCGACGACAAGATCATCAACCGCGCCGCCGAGCGGAAGACCGACTGGAAGAGCGTGGTCGCGGAGAACATCGACGCGTTCTACGAGGACATGGATGCATTGGCCATCGCGCGGCCGAGCGTGGAGCCGCGCGCGACCGACCACATCGCTCAGATCGTCGAGACCATTTCGTTGCTCGTGAAAAAGGGTTTCGCCTACGCGAAAAATGGAAACGTGTACTACTCGACGCGCCGCTTCGCCGGATACGCGAAACTCTCGAAACGAAACATCGACGACCTGCTCGTCGGCGCGCGCGTGGACAAGGACGAGCTCAAGAAAGATCCGCTCGATTTCGCGCTCTGGAAGGCCGCGAAGCCGGGCGAGCCGTCGTGGCCGTCGCCATGGGGCGAAGGCCGCCCAGGTTGGCACATCGAGTGCTCGGCAATGAGCATGGCGCATCTGGGCATGCCCTTCGACATCCACGGCGGCGGAAAGGATCTCGTCTTTCCGCACCACGAAAACGAAATCGCGCAGTCCGAGGCCGCTTACGACCGCGAGTTCGCTCGTTACTGGATGCACAACGGTTTCGTTCAGGTCAACCACGAAAAAATGGCGAAATCGACGGGCAACTTCTTCACAATCCGCGACATCCTGAAGAGCTACTCCGCCGAGGCGCTGCGTCTGTTCTTGCTCTCGGCGCACTATCGGAGCCCGATCGACTATTCGGAGCAGAGTCTCGCCGACGCGCAGGCCGCCGTGGACCGGCTCTACGATCTGCTCGACGCCCTGCGGAAACGCCCCTACGAAGACGCGGCGCTGGACGAGTCGCAACTCGACGAAACGCAGCGCGCGGCCGTCACCGACGCGCGGCGCGCCCACGACGATTTTGTCGCCGCCATGAACGACGACTTCAACACCGCCAAGGCGCAGGGTCATCTCTTCGAGGTGGCGAACCTGATCTCGGCCGCCATCGCCCCCGGGGCGGGCGCCGTCGGCGGGCGCAACATGGTCGTCACCGAACTCGTGCGGATCTTCGAGATCATGCGCGGCGTACTCGGGTTGCTCGCCGCCGAGCCCGAGGCCTACTTCGCCGGAAAGCGCTCGCGCACGCTGTGCCGCGCCGGTCTTGCCGAGCAACAGATTCAGGAATTGATCGACCGGCGCTCCGCCGCGCGCAAGGCGAAGGACTGGGCGACCTCCGACGCGATCCGCGACGAACTCGCTGCGAAGGGAATCGTGCTCATGGATTCGCCGCAGGGCACGACCTGGGCGCCGAAGTAAACCGTCAGCCCTTTACAACCGCCAGCGGCACGAGCCGCGCGACCTTTCGCGCGAGCCCGGCACGTTCCACGACGTCCACGACCTGCGACACGTCCTTGTACGCCTCGGGGATTTCCTCATCCACGGTCGTCCGACTTGCGCTTTCGACGTGGATTCCGCGCCCGGCGAGCTCCTCGACCACCCCCCGTCCGCGAGCCGCCTTTTTCGCCGCCGCGCGAGACAGCACCCGTCCCGCGCCGTGGCAGCACGAGCCGAAGGTCTCGGCCATCGCCGCCTCCTGCCCGACCAGTACGTAGCTGCACCGCCCCATGTCGCCGGGCACCAGCACCGGCTGGCCCACCGCACGGTACGCCGCGGGCACATCGGGATGCCCCGCCGGATACGCCCGCGTCGCGCCCTTTCGGTGCACGCACACCCGCGTTTCACGCCCATCCACCGAATGCGTCTCCCACTTCGCGATGTTGTGGCACACGTCGTAGACGAGGCTCATTCCGAGCCGCTCCCAGGACGAACCGAAGACGCGCTCAAACGCTTCGCGTGCCGCGTGCGTCATGAGTTGTCGATTCGCGAAGGCATAATTGACGGCGCACGCCATCGCCGAGAGGTATTGCCGCGCGGGAGCGCTGCGAAGCGGCGCGGCGCACAGTTGACGGTCGGGTAGCGAGATTCCGTGATCGACCGACGCCCGGAGCATCACGCGCAAAAAGTCGTCGCAGACCTGATAACCGAATCCCCGGCTGCCCGAGTGGATCATCACCGTCAGATGACCTTCGACCAACCCAAACGAGCGCGCCGCGACGTCGTCGAACACGCGCTCCACATAGCCGACCTCGCAGAAATGATTGCCGGAGCCCAGCGTGCCGAGCTGCGCGCGGCCGCGCTCCATCGCCCGCTCCGACACCGCCTCCGGATCGGCGCCGTCGAACGATCCCCCTTCCTCCATGTGCGCGAGATCATCCGCCGTGGCGAAGCCTTCGGCCAGCGCCCATTGCGCGCCGCGCGTGAGCACAATTCTCAGGCTACGTTCGTCGAGGCCGCGTCGTGACTTCGATCCGACCCCGGAAGGGATCGCGGCAAACAGCGCGCGGGCGAGATCCGCGATCGCACGCTTCGCGTCGATCTTTGGGATGTCGGTTCGGATCAGTCGGACGCCGCAGTTGATGTCGTAACCGACGCCTCCGGGCGAAATCACGCCCTCGTCCGCGTCGAACGCCGCGACGCCGCCGATGGGAAACCCATAACCCCAGTGGATGTCGGGCATGGCGAGGGACCGGCCGACAATGCCCGGCAAGTGCGCGACGTTCGCCACCTGCGCGAGGGCCTGATCCTTGCGAATGTCGACGAGAAGCTCCCTCGACGCGTACACCAAGCCCGGCACGCGCATCGCGCCCTCGCGCGGGATCTCGTATCGGACCTCGTCGAGTTGCTCGATACGCATCGCGTGCCTCACACGTCGATGACGACCTGTGCCATGAAGCCTTCTTTGTTTTCCACGATCTTCAGGCCGTGGTAGGTCACGCTCTTCAGCTCCGAATGGATCTTGTCGTACGACTTGCTCTCGCCGATCAGGATGGCCTCGAGTCCGCCTTCATACAGGCGGATCTCGTCGATGTCGGCCAGCAGGAATCCGTCGATCAACGCGAACGCGATCATCTCGTTCGCCCACTGGACCAGACGGTCTTCGCGGTCGAGGCAGTCGATGCGCAGCGAGCGCGCCTGATCGGGCTCCAGATCCGCGTTGCCCGACATGATGCCGACGAGCGCGAACGCGATCTCCGCGAGCAAGTCCTCCTCGGACTCCGCCCAAATTTCGAGGGCGAGATCCGCCGTATGCTCCAGATGTCGATAACCGCGCTGCGTCACGCCGCGTCCTTCGAAGCTTGTCGTTTGAAAAAACGGTCCAATTCCTATCCGGTCCCGTGCCTGAATTCAAGCGCCCGCGGGCGCGTCCGGCTCGAATCGCCCCTCGGTCTCAAAATCACCCGACAACCGCGTCGCGCTCGCGAACCAATGCGGGTAGTGCTCGCGCATCGCGGCGACGAAATCGTCAAACGGAAAATCGTCGTGCTCACCGCGGTCGCGCAGGTACTCCATGTGCCGTCGACCGCTCAGGTCGTACGGATGCAGGAGGGCGTCTGAGCCCCCGTCGAACTCCTGCGGACGCACGCCGAACTTTTCGCAGAGCGAGCGGTTGAACGCGCTCGTCACCTTAAACCACCGCCCGGCGACCAGCAGGCTCGTGTAGCCGTGGAACGCGAAGACATCCGTGCGCATCGCCTCGAAGAGACGTTTCGAGGTGAGGTGGTTTCGCACGTCGGCGAAACCGAGGTGCGCTCCGATTCCCACGGCACGGGCCGCCGCCGCGAGCAGAATCGACTTGGGCACGCAAAACGCGCGGCCCCTCGCGAGCACGGCGCTGGCCCGATAATCGGCGGGGTCGAGCGTGAGCGAATAGGGATCATACAGGATGCCATCACGCACCGCGTAGAATAGGCGGACGGCCTTTTCGCGCTCGTCCCGGACGTCGCCGATCGACTGCCGCGCAAAGTCTCGGACGTGCACGTCATTACTGTCCACGAAATACTTCGGCGCGAGATCCGCGCCCGGCGTTTCGCCGTATTTCGAAACCATTCCGATATCCATCCTATTCGGCGTTCGTTTCCCGGGTCCGGATCATCGACGCGTGCTGCAGAGTCCGGTGTACCGGGCACTTGTTCGCGATCTCGATGATGCGCGCGCGCTGTTCGTCCGTCAAATCGCCGACCAGTTCGATGTCGCGATCGATGACGTCCATGAGCCCCGTCGGCGACGACGCACCGGGAATGTCGCCCGCGGGGACCTTGCGATGGCGAAGCGTCACCTTCACGCGCTCCACGGGCCACTCCTTGCGGTCGGCGTACATGCGAATCGTCATCGATGTGCAGGCGCCGAGCGCCGACAGAAGCAACTCATAAGGATTCGGTCCGCGATCGTCACCGCCGGCGTCCGGGACCTCATCCGAATGCCAGTGGTGACGCCCGTCCGTGGCGGTTTGCGAGAATCGGCCCTCGCGTGTCTCCGATACCTTGACCGTGACCTCGTGTCCCGAGGTGCTCATCGAAAACCTCCTGCGTTCGAGTCGCCCGAATCGATCCGACCCGATCTGTGTCATTTTCCACGCGGTGCGATATGCTCTATCCCTTCACTGTGTACGTTTCGCGATCAACGCCGCCAACGAAGGGGGTCCCATGCCCGCGCGTTACGACAACTTTCGGGATTTCTACCCGTTCTACCTGTCAGAGCACAGCAACCTCACGTGCCGCCGTCTGCATTTTGTCGGCGCGTGGCTCGTTCTCGCGACGCTCGCCTTTGCGGTGTTCACCGCCACTTGGTGGGCTCTGTTTCTCCTGCCGATCTTCGGATATGGACTCGCGTGGATCGGTCACTTCGTCTTCGAAAAGAACAGGCCCGCCTCGTTCAAGCAGCCGTTCTACAGCTTCCTTGGCGACTGGACCATGTTCAAGGACATTCTGATCGGCAAAGTGAAAATCTGAACGCGGACGCGCGGATTCCACGACGCAGAGGTCGATCAAATGTGTCGGCGAATTGCCTAAACCGTCAACTCGCCGAACGGCGCGAGTCCGTTCGCCTCGCGCACGACATCCACGAGCCGCGCCATGATGCGGTTGAGATCGATGTCCTTCGGCGTATAGACCGCGCGCACGCCCATCTCGCGCAGTCGCACGGCGTCGGACTCCGGAATGATGCCTCCAACCACTACGGGAACGTCGTCGATCTCCTGCTCGCGCATCTTCTCGATCACGCTGCCCACGAGTTCCATGTGGCTGCCCGAGAGGATCGAGAGTCCGACGAGATGGACCCCCTCTTCGAGCGCTCCGGCGACGATCTGGTCCGGGGTCAGGCGGATTCCGTCGTAGATCACCTCGAATCCGACATCGCGCGCCTTCACCGCGACCTGCTCCGCGCCGTTGCTGTGTCCGTCGAGCCCGGGCTTGCCGATCAGCACGCGCGGCGGCGAACCGATGGCGGCCGCCGTACTTTGCGTGCGTCGGCGCAGTTCGTCGATGGCCACCTGCCGTCCCGGCACCACGGCCTTGATGTCGATGCCCGTGTGCGGTCGGAATTCGCCAAAAACGTTGCGCAACGCGTCGGTCCACTCGCCCGTCGTCACGCCCGCGTGCGCACAGCGAATCGACGCGGGCATGATGTTCGCGCCGCTCTTCGCCGCATCCACGAGCCCGACCAGCGCGGCATCGACATCCGCGGCGCTTCGCTTGGACCGAAACACGCGCAAGGCGTCGATCTGTTCGCGCGCGACCAGGGGATCGACCTTCATGATCTGATCGCCGCCTCCGCCGGTCAGCGGCGAATCCGCGGTTTCCTTCCAGTGCGTGACGCCGACGAGAACGGTCTTCTCCAGTTCGATTCCGCGCCAGCGCCGTGTGTGGCTTTGCACGAGTTCGCGCTTCATGTAGCCGCTTTCCACGGCGGCCACCGCGCCGCCCATGGCGAGCACCCTGTCGATTTCCGTCTGAGCGCCCTCGACGAGTTCCTTGACCTTTCGCTCGATCACCGGCGATCCGTCGAAGAGGTCCCCGTACTCGAGCAAGTCCGTTTCGTATGCCGCGACCTGCTGAATGCGCAGCGACCACTGCTGGTCCCACGGACGCGGCAGGCCGAGCGCCTCGTTCCACGCGGGAAGCTGCACCGCGCGGGCGCGCGCGTTCTTCGACAGAATCACCGCGAGCATCTCGAACACGATGCGCTGGATGTTGTTCTCGGGCTGCGGCTCGGTGAGGCACAGCGAATTGACCTGAACTCCATAACGGAAGCGGCGCAATTTTGCGTCGGTGACGCCGTAGCGTTCGCGCGTGATTCGATCCCAGAACTCCACGAACGCACGCATCTTGCACATTTCTTCGATAAACCGGATACCCGCGTTGACGAAGAACGAGATGCGTCCGACGACCTCCGGCATGTCGGCTTCGGCGACCTGCCCGCTGGCCTTCACCGCGTCGAGCACGGCCATCGACGTGCACAGGGCGTAGGCGAGTTCCTGTACCGGCGTCGCGCCCGCCTCCTGCAGGTGGTAGCTGCAAACGTTGGTGGGGTTCCACTTCGGAGACTCGCGCACCGTGTACGCAATGGTGTCCACAATGAGCCGCATCGACGGCGCGGGCGGAAAGATATAGGTGCCCCGCGAAAGGTATTCCTTGATGATGTCGTTTTGCGTGGTGCCCGACAGCGCCTTCCGGTCGATCCCTCGCCGTTCCGCGAGCGCGATGTAGAGCGAGAGCAGCCACGCCGCCGTCGCGTTGATCGTCATCGAGGTGTTCATGCGGTCGAGCGGAATCTGGTCGAAAAGCGCGTCCATGTCGTCGATGTGACCGATCGGCACGCCGACCTTGCCGACCTCGCCGTACGCGAGCGGGTGATCTGAGTCGTATCCCGTCTGCGTCGGCAGATCGAACGCCACCGAAAGACCCGTCTGACCCTTCGCGAGATTGGATCGGAACAGCTCGTTCGACGCGCGCGCCGTGCTGTGACCGGCGTACGTGCGGAAAACCCAGGGTTGTTCGCGTTTGCGTTCAACCGTCGCGGACGCGGTTTCGGTCGTCTTCTCAACGGAGGTCATGACATCGCTCCCGGATAATTCGAGGCGGGTTTATCCCCCAACCCATGCGTGATCGTCAATCCGAATTCGTGCGCCGTCAACGCACTATCGCCCGGCGGTAAGCTCCCACTCCACGCGCTCGCCGGATTCCGCCGCAAAGGAGAACACGGCGAAGTCGCCCTCGCGCTCAAACCCCTGCGCGGCGTCGCGCACGCGAAGTTGATACTCGTCGCCCGGTGCGGGCGTTCGGACCTGAAGCGTAAACGTCGCGCCGGCGGTCGCGGTCAGATATCCCCGCACGGCGTCCGGGGCGTAACTCGCGCCGATGAAACCGCTGCGCCAGGTAAATCGACCGCCGGGGATTTTCGGATCTATGACGATGCGATCCCCGCGCGTCTCGAAACCCGCAAATCGAATTGCCGACAGAAGCGGTCCCGCGTGACGGTTCATGTTCATCACGGGAAAGTCGGTCATGGGCGTTACGGTGGAGTTGAAGGTTTCGCCGGGCCGGTCGTGATCGTCCGCGTTGAACGAATCAGGACCCGACCAAATCCCGTACCAGATTTCGGGATACGCCTCGGCGTGCGCGGCGAGCGTCGTCGATAGAAAGAATTCCCATGCCGCGTCGGGGTCGTGCGTCGCCCACGCCCACGCGAGCAGACCGTCGATCGCCGACCACGTGCCGCCGTTGGTGTCGGAACCGGGCTCAAGCAGCGGCCCCGTCATCGGCGGCCACAGCGAGCGCGCCCCCGCGACTTGCGGATCAACGAGATGACGCCGAACCGCTGAGAAGAGATTCGATGTCTGCGCCGACGTCCACAACCCGCCGAGCACGGCGAATGCCTGTGCATCGAGAAACAGATGATCCGCGCCGAGCACTTCATCGCCGTGACCCAGATAACCGCGCGCCAGCCACGCGTCGCGCCACAGTTCGCGAACGGCCGCAGCTTGGCCGTCGGCGAACGCACGCAGCTCGGCGGCGAATTCCGCGTCGGCGTTTTCGACGGCGTCGGCCAGCGCGGGCAGCGCCACGGTCGCGAGCGCGCCATTCAGCGCGGATTCCCCATGTTCCTTCGTCTCGTTCGGCCACGGCGAAAACGCGATGAGCACGTCGTTCCAGTCGCCGGTCCCCGCGCGGATCAATCCGTGCGGACCGACGCCGATTTCGTCGCGCAGATGTTTGAAGGCGTGTCGAAGATGATTCAGGACCGAACCGGACTCTCCGTCCGACGTCGGATAATACGGCAGCGATTCTTCGAGAAACGCGAAATCGCGCGTTGCATTCAGATATTCGGCGGCGGCCCACATGAGGAAGAGATCGAGATCGCTCGATTCTGTATGGATGAACGCGCCGGTTTGCAGGCCGTGACCGATGTGCGCGTACGGAAGCGCGCCATCCGTCGCCGATTGCGCGCGCAGCGAAAAACGCAGCATCTCCTTCGCGAGGTCCGGCCGCAGCCATACCATCGGCAATGTGAACAGCGCGAAATCGCGGTGCGCGCCCGAAAGACCCTGCAGATAGGAGTATGCCGATCCCTGATCGACGAAGTGCGCATTGGAATATTCGCTGTAGAACGAACCGGCGAAGAGCGATTCGGCGTGCCAAGCCACTTCGCGCCACAGCCACGGCGCACCGTCCACGACGAAATCCGTAAATGGTCGCGGCGCGTCGGGAACCTCGCGGTATCTCTCCGCCAAGTGCGCGATGTCCGCCTCGTCGGCGTAACCCACAAGATAGCGCAACTCGCGCGACTCGCCGGGCTGAAGACGTACGGTGCGTGACATCGCCAGCACGGCGTCACCGCCGTAGAGCGACCGCCCTTCGGGAGGCTCGGTTGAATAGGCCGAATCGTCCGGCCACCGGGAAAACGCCGCACGATCGAGCGAGCGGCGTAGCGAGCCGTCCGCATCCAACGCCGTCAGAAACATCGTGCGCGGATACTCGTCGATTTCCGACGGTTCATCGGGCATCGGTGGGTCGTCGTTACGCGTCCGCGCTCCCGCGCCGATGATGCCGTTTGTCGCATCATCCACGAAGGTCATCGTAAATCGCTCGCTGATGCGTCGCCGCTGTTCCCAGAAGACCTCGCCAAGCCCGTAGGTCATGACCGGGGCGAACGTGAGCTGCGTCGGATTCGGGTCCCAGAACTCGACGACCTCAACCTCAATCGTCAATGCGGTTTCGTTGGTCACCAACGTTGTGCTCAGCAGGACGGGATCGTCGCCCGCTGGCGCGGAGACGCGCTCGCGCACACGCAGACCGTTCCAATCGGTCGTCTTCTCCGCGTAACCCATTCCGAAGACCATCGACTGCCCGGCATTGGACGGCAGCAGGTCGCGGCGCGTGACGAGCGTCTTTTCTCCCGTGCGTAGATACTTGTAGCCACCCGCGTCGTTGCGCGTCGCGGCATCTCGTCGGTTCAGGTTCTTCGGACCTCGCGCCAGATCGTAGATCTCGACGCGACCGTTGTTGTGCGCCGTAGCGCCCCACCGGTCGTTGCCGAAAAAGTGCCACTGGTCGCGCGACGCGCCGCCCGTGACGAACGAATCCGGAAATTCCGGCGACGCGGGGTCCGCCGAGTACGCATACGCGGGCCGACCGTCGGCATCTGCGATCCATTCGCCGAACGCGCCTGAGCCGGTCGGATCGACGCACGGATTGATCCCTTCCGGGTCGAAGAAGTGCACGAAAGAATCGCGTTGAGCGGATGCGCAACGCGTCAGTTCGATATCCAACGCGGGTCCGCCATCCCCAGCCTCACCGGTCGATGAATCGTGCGAACCGCCATCCGCGCAGGAAACGACGCACGCGATCAGCACGACCCCAATGAAGGCTCTGGGCACGCATCCCCGCATGGCCGCATTATGTCGGGAGAGTTCAAACGCGCCAACCTTTGCGATCGAACCACGACAGCACGAGCGGCAGCACGTAGACCGACGAGAGGAAGCAGAAAAATACCCCGACGGCGAGAAGCTGGCCGAGCGTGCCGACCGCGACATACGACGCGAGGCCCAGAGTGCCGAAGCCCGTTATCGTCGTAAGCGCCGAAAGGAAAATCGCCTTGCCCGTGTGCTCGACGGCGCGGGCGACGCGGTGCTCGGTCTCACCGCGATACCGGTGAAGAATGTGAACACCGTTGTCGACGCCGATGCCGAGGATGAGGGGGACGATCGCGACGTTGATGAGATTGAACTGCATGCCGATGAGCGGCATGATTCCGACCATCCACAGCCCGCCCGAGAGTAACGGCAGCATGGCCAGCAGCGTCGTCCGCAACCGCCGAAAATCGACGAGCACCAGCAGGAAGACCGCGAGTGCGGAATACCAGACGGAACTCTTGAAATCGACCTTGATGGCGGCGACCACGGCATCGAAAATGATCGGCACCGACACCGCCGTCTCGTCCACCGCGAGCAACTCGGCATTGTGCTTCTTCATGAAATGTTCGTTCCACACGTTCTGCGTCGGATACATGTAGACGACCATCCGTCCGTCGTTGCCGATGAAATGCTCGCGCACGATCGCGGGCAGCTTTTCGACCGTCAGTTCCTCGCCGCGTGCCGATAGGCGAAGGCTTTCGAGCAGGCGGGACAGTTCCCCCGACAGATAACGCTGGTATCGCGTGGCTCCCGTCGCGGCCTGCCCGTTGGGGTGTTCGTCGATGCTCTTTGCGAACGATTCGATGCGGGTCATCACCTCGCGCGCCTTGTCCTCGACCTCGAACTGCCCGCCGAGAATTGCCAGTTGCAGCACCGCCCGGACCACGCGCACGCTCCCGCGCACCGCGCCGGCGTAATCGGCCAAGGTTTCCCTCCCGAAGGCATCCCCCGCCTCGGGCATTTGCCGGATCGCAATCGCGTCGAACACGGGCGCGAGCGTTCGCAACTTCGCGTTTTTTGCCGGCTGATTTTCCGGAATATAGTCGGTGATCGACTCCACCTCGCGAACCGTCGAGAGCATCTTCGCCTTCGCGGTCAGATCACGAATGCGCGTGAGGTCGTCCGCGACGAACAAACCGTAGTCGAGGCCGCGATCGAGCCGCTCTTCCAAAATCGCGACGTGTTTCATTGAAATGGCGCCGCGCGGCTCCAGACTCCGGTAGTCGTAGTTGAATGACGTCTGCAGCGCGCCCCATCCCGCCAACAACAGGCTGACGATGATGGCGAGCGAGTTGAACTTCGGCCGCCGGATGGCATATTCCGCAAGACGCCCGAGCGAGAACGCGTCGTCAATCGCGCGTGTCGGACCCGCGCGTTTTCGATATCGTTCGCGTAGCGCCATCATGGCGGGCAGCAGCGTGAGCATGAGCGCCAGCATGATGAGAATCCCCGCGCCCGAGACGAAGCCAAGCTGCGAAAGCCCCTTGAATCGCGCGATCATGAGCGCGAGAAACGCCACCGCGGTCGTCGTCGCACCCGTCACGATTCCCGGCCCGGCTCCGGTGAATGCGGCAATGCACGCGTCGCGCGAATCCAAACCATTCTGAAGATTCTCGCGGTATCGACTCATGTAGTGGATCGCGAAGTCGATCCCGAGACCGATCATCATCGCACCGAAGAACGCCGTGAGCAGGCTGAGAAATCCGATGGCGAAATGCGTGAGTCCATAGGTGATGGCAAGTCCCGCGCCGAGGCAGATGCCGATCAGGGCGAGGTCCGTAACGCGGCGAAAGACCGCGATAAAAATGATGAGGACCAATGCGAGAGACAGCCACGTTGAGAGTTTGATGTCGTGCACGAGCGCCCGATATTCGTCGCGCATCACCACCATCGCGCCGCCGTAAAGCATCTCGATGCCGGGCGCTTGGCTCGCGACGTCGGCGTAGGTTTTCTCGACGAGATCCAACACCTGCGTACAAAAGATGTAGTCGTCCGGAGGCTTCGTCGCCATCACACGCAGCATGAGCGCGCGATCGTGGTCGAAGAAAAAGTAGTCGTCCTTCAGCACCTCGGCTTCGTCCGTTTCGGGGACGAATAGATTTCGCACCGAGCGCTTTACCGGCCCGTCGCCCGGGTCCTCGACGGCCGAAAGATACCGGTCCGCCGTCTCGTAAAATTCGCCAAGCGCGTCGAGTTGGCTCACGGCGTCTTCGGGGTCGGCGATTTCGTCCGCGACGATGATGTCGCTTTCGAGGGTGGCGTTCAGCTGGGTCAGAAACGGCACAAGCCGCGTGTCTGTGAACAATCGCGCGAGGTCGTCCTTTTGCTCCGTCATTTCTCGAACGAAGTCGTCGAGGTCGTCTCCCTCCAGAAACAGCGGCGCCCAACGCACCATGTCGTCCAGATCGACCCGATCGACGACGCGCCGAATGAGATCGGAATTTTCCCGCAGGCGCGGACCGAGCCGGTTCGCGAACCGGATGAGGCGTTCCTTGTCCGCGGGCTCCTCGTGCGGCGTCGTCAGGACGAGGACGAGGTAGTCCATGCCGCCGAAGCTGTCGTTGGCGCTGTTGGCGCGCGCGATCAGGGGATCTTCTTTGTCGAGCAGGGCGATAAACCCAAGGTCGAGTTTGATGCCCATCGCGAAGTAGCCGAAGAACGCCGTTATAGCGAGACAAACGCCGACGACCATCCACGCGTGGTCGTGGCAGAGCGCACCCCACGCCGCAAACGCGCGCCGGCGAACCGAGGGACGGGGCGGGCTTGGACTCGGCGGACCTGAAATTCGTGTCATAATGGGAGCACACGTTACGCACTGTTGGTAAGCGAATCAACATCGAACCCGCGAAGCCGCGGAACGCGCGCCGACCATCGTTCGACGCGGTTGTGGAGCGTGGCGACGTTGACAATCCGCGCGGGTTTCCAAGACAATCGCCTGAAATGAATTTCGGAGATTCCGATGCGTAGTCCCTCGATCGGCGCGGCCATCCTCCTGATGTCGGCGTTGTTTTTTTCCGCCTGCTTCAACATCGCGGACGTCAATCTGTTTCCGATGCCCGACGATCAGCTCAGCTCGCAGGTTCTGCAGACCTACGGCGACAAGAACACCGAAAATCGCGTGCTGATGCTCGACATCGACGGTCCGATCACCGGTGAGGGCGAGTCCGTCCTGTGGTGGGAGCACGAAGCCACGACGGAAAACGTGAAGAAGAAACTGCGCAAGGCCGCCACGGATGACCGCATCAAGGCGGTCGTGCTACGGATCAACTCGCCCGGAGGGACGGTGACCGCGTCGGATGTCGTGTACCGCGAGATCCGCCAGTTCAAAGCCGCGCGAAACGTGCCGGTCGTGACGATGATGATGGATGTGAGCGCGTCGGGCGGCTACTACATCGCCTGCGCGTCCGACCACATCGTCGCGCACAAGTCCACGATCACCGGTTCGATCGGCGTGATCGTCTTCGGACTGGGTTTCGATGGCCTCTTTCACAAGATCGGCATGGAATCGCGCGTCGTGAAAAGCGGTGAGCTCAAGGACATGGGCAATCCCTTCGACCAGTTCTCCGAACAGGAGCGCGCCGTATTTCAGGCGATGGTCGACCGCATGTACGACCAGTTCCTCGGCGTCGTTTCGGAGTCGCGGAAGATGGATCGGGACACGCTCCGACCGATCGCGGACGGCCGCGTGTATCTGGGTTCGGAGGCGAAGGATCTCGGGCTCATCGACGAGGTCGGCTACATCGACGACGCGGTGCGCGCGGCGATGGACAAGGCCGACATTCGCGACGCGAAGGTGCTGTTCTACACCGACAGCCGCCGCAAGGAACTCAACATGTATTCGAACAACACCATGAAGGCGCCGGACGTCAACCTGTCCGTTGCGCCCGATATGGCGACCATGATGGAACTGGCGCGGCCGAGGCTCATGTTCATGTGGATGGGACAGTAAGGTCAAAAGCGAGGAGCGTGAGATGAACGGACGTGGGAATCGAGTGGCGGTCGCAACGATCGCGTTGGGGCTCGGGTTCGCGGGTTTGGCGGACGCCGCGATTCTCAAGGGCCCTTATCTCCAGGACGTCACCACGAACGCGGCGACGATCTGCATCGAGGCCGATTCCGATGGCGTGGCCTCCGTTGAGTACGGACCCGACGAGAGCCTGGGCCAGTCGCTGGGCGCAAACGCGTGGCGCGAAAAGACGTTTCCCGACGGGGTGCGCTACATGTACCGCATCCGAATCACGGGGCTCGAACGCGGCACGAGCTACGTCTACCGCGCGATTCACGGCGGCGACGCGAGCGACGACATCGTGTTCACAACGATGCCCGACAACATGACACCCTTTCGCTTCGTGTCCATCGGCGACACGCGCAACGGTTCTCCCGAAAGTCCGAACCTGATCCACGTGGACATCGCGGAAGCGGTCGCCGCGCAGACGCCGCTCTTCTACCTGAATACGGGCGACTTTGTGGCCGACGGCGGCCATTATGAAGACTGGGACTACCACTTTCTCGTGGAAAACGACCTGATGGGAATCTCGCCGATCGTACCGGTTTTCGGCAACCACGAGGACGGATATGACGACGTCACGGGATTCACCGGCGACGAACTGTGGAAGTGGTACTACGACACGGGGACGGGCGAGGACGCGCGGACGTGGTTCAGTTTCGACGTGGGGAACGTGCACGTTGCCGTTGTGGACCTGCAGAAGTGGTGGACGCTGTTGCCGGGGATGACGCAGATCGAATGGTTGCGCGACGATCTGGAGCAGGATCAGCTCGACACGCGCACAAACTTCACGATCGTCTCGTATCACCAGCCCGCGTTCACTTACAAGGAAGGGCGCACCCCCGATATCGCGGCGCGCTTCATGGTGGAGCCCGTCGTACGCGCCTTTGGCGTGGATCTGGTTTTGTCGGGCCATGATCACTTTTACGCGCGCCACGAACTCAATGGCATTCCGCACGTCATTACGGCCGGCGGTGGCGCGGCGCTCTACGACGTGTATCCCGGGATTCAAAGCTGGCCGGGATTTCGCGCGCACGCCCGCGATCACCACTACATGATCGCGGAGGTCGCATCCGAACGCATCGATTTCGAGGTTTACAGCATCACGAACGGCGATCTGCTCGACGCGTTCTCGATCGAGGCTGACGCGCCGCCGACCGAGGACGACGACACGGACGACGATGACGACGACGTCGCCGACGACGACACGGATGATGACGCGACCGACGACGATGCGACGGATGACGACACAGGAACACCCGACCACGACACGCCATCGGCGGACGGGGATTCGTCGGGCGAAGATGACAACGACGGTTGCGGCTGCTAGTCGCGGCTAGTTCGTCTTTTTCAGCAGCTTCTCGGCAATGCGCGCCGCCTCCGCGGGCGGGAATAGCGCCAGGATCGCCGCCTGATCCTTGGGCTTCATGCCCGCGATCACGCGCAGCATCAACCCCTCTTCCAGGTTGACGAGCTGCGCCTTCGCCTCCTCGGGCGACATGGCGTTGTAGGTCTGCGTGAGCTTCTTGATCCTCTTGTCGTATTCGACATCGATCTCGGTCATCCGCGCGTCAAGTTGCGTCTGAAGCGCCTGCAGGCGCTCGACCTCTTTCTTGACCTCGGCCCTCAGGGCGAAAAGCGCTTCGCGCTCGCGCGCGATCGCCGCTTTCTGCGCCTCGAGATACGATCGGAATTCCTCGGGCGTCGCGAGTTTGACTTCCGCCTCGACCGCTTCGCCGGCCGCCTCGCTTTCGGCGGGGGTCGGGCTCGGCGACGGCGCGGGAGTAGTGGTCGTGGTCGTCTCCTGTGCGCCCGGCGCCGAAATCATCGCGAGCACGATCGCGCATGCCAGCGTCGCGACGATCCATCGCCCGCCGCTTCGCCGATTCATCGCCGCCTCCGTCATTCTTCGTCCATGCGCCCGTGGCGCTGAATGGTGATCTCGCCGATCAGTTCGATCTCCGCTTTTTCCTCAGCGGCCCGCTCGTGCTCGCGAAAACGCTCGAAGAGCTTGTCGAGCATTCGCCGGTCACGCATCGCGGCAAGCATGTGCTCGCGCTGTTCATTCATCGCTTGTTGTCGTCGGACTGATTCGGCCTCGGCTTCGGCGCGCGTTCGCGCGAGTCGCCCGAGGTGATGCAGATAGACCTGATCGGAGCGGGCATCGAAATCGCGGCGACGCCCGGCATCCATGTTCGCGATGGTCCGCTCGTGATCGTCGTCGATCGCTTCGATGTGTTTTTGCGCATCGTTCCACGATCGCTGCCGCTCCGCGAATACTCGTTGATGTTGCTGTTCGCGCAGCGCGCGCACGCGATGAACCGTCGCGTAACGAAATCGTTTCACGACGCGCCTCCCGCCGCCGGACGCTCGCGGAAGATGCGTGCGAGTTGCGCGATCCCCTTGCCGAACTGTGCGCGATCGTCCACGTCCTGCCTCAAAAACGTCGTCAGCGCGTCGTTGACGGCGATCGCGTGATCGATCTTCGGATTCGATCCCTTCGCATATGCGCCGATGTTGATGAGGTCCTCGGCTTCGCCGAAGACCGCGAGCGACTCGCGAAGCTGTCCGGCCAGCGAGCGGTGTTCGCGCGTGACGACGTCGTTCATGCACCGGCTCGCGCTCTGCAAAATGTCCACCGCCGGGAAGTGGTTTCGCGCCGCGAGACGTCGGGAGAGCACGATGTGCCCGTCGAGGATCGAGCGCGCGGCGTCGGCGATGGGCTCGTTCATGTCGTCGCCCTCGACCAGCACCGTGAAGATGCCCGTCACGCCGCCCTTGCCGTCCGCGTTTCCCACGCGTTCCAGCAGCGACGGCAGCAGGGCGAAGACCGACGGTGTATAGCCCTTCGCCGTCGGGGGTTCGCCGATGGCGAGGCCGATCTCGCGCCGGGCCATGGCGAATCGCGTCAGCGAATCCATCATCACCAGCACTTTGCGGCCGTGATCGCGGAAGTACTCGGCGACCGTGATGGCGAGAAACGCCGCGCGTACGCGCTGAAGCGGCGAACGGTCCGACGTCGCCGCGATGACGACGCTGCGCCGCAAACCTTCCTCGCCCAGATCCCGTTGGAGGAACTCCAGCACCTCGCGGCCCCGCTCGCCGATGAGGGCGATGACGTTGACGTCGGCGGTCGTGTTGCGCGCGATCATCCCCAGCAGCACCGATTTGCCGACGCCCGAACCCGCGAAGATGCCGACTTTCTGTCCGAGCCCCAACGTCAGTGCGGCGTCGATGGAGCGCACGCCCACTTCCAGCATTTCGCTGATGCGCTTGCGTTTCATGGGGTTGCCGGGAAGACCGTAGAGATAGCGCTCGTCGTCGCCGATGGGAGCCGGGAGCCCATCGAGCGGTTCGCCGAGCCCCGAGAGCACGCGCCCGAGCATGTCGCGCCCGACCCGCACGACGGGCCGCGAACGCACCCGCTCCACGCGCGCGCCCGGCAACACGCCTCGGGCATCCTCGAGCGGCATGAGCATGACGCCGCGTTCGTCGAATCCGACGACCTCGGTCTTGACGATCTCCGCTTCACGTCCGCCGATGGCCGGCTTGAAGATGTGACACAGGCTTCCCACGGCGCTGCGGGGACCCGTCGCCTCGATGACGGTGCCGGCGATCTTCCGCACGCGCCCCGACACCTTCACGCACTCGATGTCGTCGAGCCGGGCGCGATAGGGCGTGAGGTCGATGAGTTCGTGCATCGGCTAGTCCAGCAGACCGCGGATTTCACGGAAAGCCCGACCGAGCGTCGCGTCGATGTCTCCCGACGACGTCTCGATGAAGCATCCGCCGCTGTCCACGTTGGGGTCGGCGACCACGTGCACGCTGTCCACGCCCTCCATCCGCAGCACCTCGGAGCGCATCTGCTCGATCGCCTCGAAGTCGTCCGGCGACACATGCACCACCAACTCACCGCGGTCGACCGATTCGTTGATGGCCGTGCGAACCGCGTCGCGCACGATCACGGAGTCCTCGGCCACGGTCCGCTGCACGACCTTTTCGGCGATGTGCACCGCGAGCGCGACGATGTCGCGCTCCATACGCAGCAACAGATCGCGGCGCGCGTGGGTGAGATCCTCGACAAGGCGCTGGATCTGGTCGAAGAGCGGCGCCATCTGCTGCTGGCCGAGCCGTATGCCCGCCTGTTCGCCCTGCCGAAACCCCGCTTCGTAGGCTTCGCGCTCGATGCGCGCGCCTTTTTCGATGGCGTCGTCGAGCACCGAGCGCGCCTCTTTGGCGAAATCCGTCGCGTGGAAATCGCGCATGCGCGTCGAGCCGATCTGGGGCGCCGCCGCGCCGGGCTTGGATTTGACGAATCCCACGCGGTCCCCCGACCGTTAGACGAAGACCTCGTCGCCCCCGCGACCGGTCACGAAAATCTTGCCCTCGGTCTCGAGCTTGCGCGCGACGCGGATGATGACCTGCTGCGACTTCTCGACGTCGGTCAGGCGCATCGGTCCGCGGGCTTCCATGTCTTCCTGGATCATCGACGCGGCCCGCGCGCTGATATTGCGGAAGATCTTTTGCTTGACCTCCTCGCTCGCCATCTTGAGCGCGATCACGAGGTCGTCGTTGCTGACTTCCTTCAAGATGGTCTGGATTCCCCGGTCGTCGACATTGATGAGGTCCTCGAAGACGAACATGTGCTGGCCGATTTCCTCGGCGAGCTCGGGGTCTTCCTCCTCGATTTTGCGCATGATCTCGTTGCTGTCGTTCTTTTTCATCGAGTTCAGGATTTCGGCGGCGGGCTTGATGCCGCCGGTCAGCTCGGAGGTGCCGACGCGGTAGGTGGATATGTCGCGCATGAGCGAATCGACCACTTCCTCCATCGTGCCGGGAATGACTTGGTCCATCCGCGCGATGCGCGTCAGCACTTCGAACTGCAATTCCTCGGGCAATCGCGCGATGATGTCCGTCGCCTGCGTGACGGCCAGATGCGAGCAGATGAACGCGATGACCTGCGGATGCTCCTTGCTGATGAGGTTGAAGATCGTTCGCGCGTCGTACTTCTTCAAATCCTCGATCTTCTCGATGTACGAAACCTTGCGCAGCACCTCCTCGGCGCGGTGCGTCGGCAGGGCGCGATGCACGACGCGCTCGACAAATTCCTTGCCGACGACCGACATGTAGCCCTCCGAGATGATGCGCGTGTTGAACTCCGCCATCACCTTTTCGATCATCTCCGGCGTGATGTCCTCGACTGTCGCGATGGTCTGCACGAGGTCGTGAATCTCGTCGTCGTCGAGGTTCTTCATCACCTCGGCGCTGATGTCCTCGCCGAGAAACAGCAATAGGATCGCCGCTTTCTGCGGACCCGTGAGTTTGTGGTCGTCAGCCATCGAGTTGGGCTCCGCGCGCCTGTTCGCCGCCGGTCATCAATTCTGTTCCTTCAGCCAGCGACGAACCATGAGCGCCACGGCCTTTTTGTCCTTCTGGACGTTTTCGATCAAACTTTTGCGGCTCTCGTCCATCTTCTTGCGGCGCGTCTCTTCCTCACCTTGAACCACGGGCGCGGCCTCTTCCGCCTGACCGAGCAGGCGCGCCTGCGGGCCCGCCGCGAGCCGGTTTTCGACGTCCTCGACGCCCGCCGGCAGCAGACCCGTCATTTCACCCAGCCGATCGTACGACGGCTCGGTGGTGAGGAAACGCAGCAGCCGGAAGCCCATGAACGCGAGCAGAAGGAAAAGAACTCCGTAAAAGACGTAATTGGCGATCATGCCGATGAAGCCGACGTCGAAGCGGCCGGCGGTCTCGGCGGGCGCGTCGATGGCCGGGTTGAATTGGACGTTTTCGAGGACGAGCTGATCGCCGCGCGTCTCGGTGAACCCCACCGCGTTCCGGACCAGCGATGTCAGCTTCGCCATCTCCTCCTCGGTGCGCGGCGTGTACGTCTTTTCGCCGCCCTCGGCGGGCGCTTCGTACGTGCCGTCCACCATCACCGCGATGGAGAGCTTCTTGATCTCGCCGACCGGCTCGTTGACCTCGCTCACGGTCTTGCTGATTTCGTAGTTGATCGTCTCCTGCTTGCGGTCGCTGTTGTTCGAGTTCGACGTGCCCTCGCCGCCCGCGGCCTCGGGCAGATTCGCATCCACCCCGGGCGCTCCCGAGGTCGACTGTTCGGTGCCCGTGGACTTTTCCTCGACGACCTGCTCCGAGCGCGCGACCTGCGTCTCCGGGTCGTAGGTCTCCTGCACCTTTTTCACCTGCCGGAAATCCAGGCTCGCGGTCACCTTGGCGGAAACCTTGTCGGCGCCGACGACGCGGCCGAGCAACTCGACGATCCTCTCCTCCATGCCGGTTTCCATCCTGTGCTGGTAGTCGATCATGGCGGAGTTCACTGGACCGGCCAGGTCGTCTTTCTTGCGTTTCGACATCATCTTGCCGCGACTGTCCATGATCGTGACCGCGTCCGGGTCCATGCCCTCGACGCTCCCGGCGACCAAAAACGTGATGCCCTCGATCTCGTCGTCGGAGAGCTTTGCGTTGTTCTTGAGATCGATGACGACGGACGCCGTCGCGCGGCGCTGGTCTTCCTTGAACAGGCTCTCCTTGGGCAGCGCGAGATGCACCCGGCATTTTTCGACGGCGGCGAGCTGCGAAATCGAGCGCTCGATTTCGCCCTGCATCGCACGCAGAAACGCGATGCGCTGCTGGAACTCGGTCATGCCCGTGGTTTTGCGGTCGAAGATCTCGAATCCGAGCGAACTGCCGCGCGGCAGGCCCTGTGTCGCGAGGGCCATCTTGACCTCGTAGTATTCCTGGTCGGGGACGGAGACCGAGTCGCCCGCGTCGCCGATGCGATACGGGATCTTTTTCGACTTCAGTTCGGATGTGATGGCCGAGACGTCATCCGCGGTGAGGTCGGAATACAGAACGCGGAACTGTGGCCGCCCGGCGAACGCGACAACGCCCGCCACGACCGCCACGCCCAGCGCGAGAAAGATCACGAAGCTGACCTTCCGGCCGGTCGAGAGTCCCGAATAGAGTCGTTGGAGTTGCCCCAGAACCTGCTTGGATTCCGCCATGCCGCCCCCGAGCGCGTCGCGCCTACACGGTCATGCGCATGATCTCTTGGTACGCGCTGATCAGTTTGTCGCGGATCTCCATCATCGCCTTGAAGGAGAGATCCGCCTTTTGCAGCGCAATCATGGCTTCGTGCAGGTTGTCGTGACGGCCCTGGGCCAGTTGTTGGAGAGCGGCGTCGGCGTCTTTCTCGAGTCCCGACACGTCCTCGATCGCCTTTTTCAGGACGTCGGAGAACGTGGGCCCCGAAGTCGGAGCTGCATCGCCCACCGGAATCCGCTGACGTTGCGGATCCATCGACTGGAGCGATTGCAACCGGCTTTGGAGCGTGATGTCCTTCATCGTGGGATCACCGTCCGAGTTCCAGTGCCTTCTTCGCCGCTTCCTTCGCCGCCGTGATCGCCGAGAGATTCGCCTCGTAGCTGCGCGAGGCGCCCATGAGCCCGACCATCTCTTCCATCACGTTGATGTTCGGGTAGAGCACGTATCCCTCGTCATCGGCATCGGGATGTCCCGGCTCGTACACCCGGACCGGATCCCGACCGTCCTTCACGACCTTGTCCACACGAACCTCATAGAGTTTCCGCTGCTGGTCCAGGACGGAAGCAAATTCAGTGCCGTTGGGTGCCGCGCGAAACAGCGGCGTCATCCGCTCGTATGGCTTGCCGTTCACGCCGCGCGTGGTGTTCACGTTCGACAGGTTCGAACTGAGCACCTCCATGCGAAGCCGCTGCGCGGCCAGCCCCGACGAACCGATTTTCAGGACATTCATCAAACCCATCGCCCGTTCTCCGTGAGGGGTTCCGGATGCCACCACTTCACAAAGCAAGCACGGTGCCATTCCGAAACATCACGTATCTATTTGATTTATAAGATGATTTACCTCATCCGGACCGAGAGCGACCGGGAACTTTTTTACACTGGTCAGGCAGTTTCGTCCTCGCCGTCGTCCGCCTCGTCTCCGCCAAGGGCATCCTCCGCGTCCGACGCACCGTATTCGTGCAGCTTGTTGCGGAGCGTGCGAATCGAAATCCCAAGCAATTTCGCAGCCTTGGTGCGATTTTGCCCGACATCCCGCAGCGTGACTTCGATCAGACGGCGTTCCATGTCGCGCAGGCTCGTTCCCGCCGACAAGCGCATCCCGGTCCCGTCGTTCGGTTGGGCAACCGAGGCAACCGTCCGATTTTCCACGATAAAAAGCGACGCCGGTCCGACGACCGGGCCCTCGGTCAGCAGCACGGCACGTTCGATCGTGTTCGCCAGTTCGCGGACGTTGCCCCGCCACTCGTATTTGTCGAGCAGGTCCGCAGTTTCGGAGGCCAGCGCCAACTGGGGCCGTCCATGCTTATTCGCCGCCAACTCCACGAAGTGATTCGCCAGAATTTTGACGTCACCTTTCCGTTCGCGCAGGGGCGGTAACGTCAACGGAATGACGTTCAGGCGATAGAAAAGGTCTTCGCGGAACTTTCCCTGCGCGACGAGCTTGGGCAGATTTGCGTTTGTCGTGCAGATGACGCGAACGTCCACCGGTTTCGGCGCAGTCCCGCCCACGCGATCGATTTCGCGCTCCTGCAGGACGCGCAGCAGCTTGGCCTGAAGCACGGGTTCCATTTCGCCAATTTCGTCGAGCAGGATCGTCCCGCCTTCCGCGAGTTCGAACTTGCCCTTTTTCGACTGGATCGCACCTGTGAACGCGCCCTTTTCGTGACCGAAGAGTTCGGTTTCGAGCAACGTCGCCGGAACGGCCGCGCAATTGACCGCCACGAAGGGCCGATCGGCGCGTCCGCTGTGCTGATGAATGAACCGGGCCAGGACCTCCTTGCCCGTCCCGCTCTCCCCTTCGATCAGCACTGTCGCGTCGCTCTTTGCGATGCTCTGCGCGATCGACAGCACGCGTGACGTTTTCGGGTCTTTGGTGATGAACGGCCGCTCCTCGGCCTTCGCCGCTGCGACCATCGGCGCGGCGACCTGATCGAGATGCTTCGCCACGGCGGCCTCGAGCGCCTCCGCCGTGAAGGGTTTGACGATGTAATCCGCGGCGCCGAGCTTCATCGCCTCGACCGCGTTCGAGATCGTCCCGAACCCCGTGATCACGACGACCGGCATCGTCGGGCGGATGCGCTGCGCCTCGCGGAGCACCTCCATACCGTCAATGCGCGGCATGTTCACGTCGGTGACGAGAAGCCGATACGGGTCGGAGGAGTGCAGCCGGGCCAGCGCCTCCTGCCCGTCCGTGGCGAGCGTCACGTCGAATCCCATGCGCGCGAGGGTCAGCTCCAGCGCCTCGCGCATGTTGGGCTCGTCGTCGGCCACGAGAATCGGTCCGCGAAATTCGAGATTCACCGGTCACACTCCCGACTGGATCGGCGTGATCGCCGACGCCGGCAGACAAACCGTGAAGCAGGATCCCTTGCCGGGTTCCGACTCCACGTCGATCGTCCCCCGATGTGCCTGGATGATGTTGTGCGCCAACGCCAACCCCAGACCGGTGCCGCGTTCCTTGGTCGTGAAGAACGGGTGAAACACGCGGGCGCTCACCTCCGGCGACATCCCGCAACCCGTGTCGGCGATACGCACAAGGACCGTGGGCGTCTCGACGCCCGACGCGTCCCGGCGGTGCTCGTCGGCGATTTCGACGCGAAGGACCCCGCCGCCCGGCATGGCCTGAGCGGCGTTCAGGAACAGGTTCATGAAAACCTGTTTCAGCAGTTCGGAATCGCCGAGCACGTCGCTCCCGTTCCGGTAGTTTCGTTCGAGCGCCACATGCTGCGTTTCGAGCAGATGCGTGTTGTAGGACAGGCAGTCCTCCACCACCGCCTCGATCTCCACGGGCCGGACCTCGGGCTGCGTGTTTCGGGCGAAGGACAGCAGGTTGTTGATGGTGTGATTCATGCTGCGAATGCCGTTGCGCACGCGCTCCACCATCTGGCGCTGCTCGGGCTGATCGGAAAGATCTCGCGATAGCAGCGACGCAATCAGCTCGATCGAGCCCATGGGATTGCGCACCTCATGGACAATCTTCACCGCCATCTCGCCCATGGCCGCGAGGCGATCCGTGCGCTGCGCCGTCTCGCGATCGCGAATCTCCCGCGTCACGTCGTCGATCACCAGCACCCGCCCCGGCTGCTCCTCGCCCGCCTTCGTCATGGGATGCAGCGCGACGCGCAGCGTGCGCACGGCGCCGCCCGGCACACGATGCTCCATCTCGCGCTCGCGAAAGTCCGCGCGGCCGGCGACCATCGTTTCCCAGTCGCCGCGTGTGAAGTGCGCGCTGGCGATCACTTCGACGAATCGCGTTCCGACCAACTCCTTGCGCGAGCGCCCCAACAGGTTCGCCGCGGCCTCGTTGACGGTGTCGATCGCGCCGCCTCCGTCGAGTACTACAACGCCGCTACGCAGGCTGCCGAGGATATTCGACAGGTGCATCGAAAGGCGTTCTTTTTCATCGAGATTGCGCGCGAGCTCGATGTTCTTCTCCTCGAGCTGCAGGTTGAGTTCGTCGATGCGGGCGCGCAGTTCGTCGTACGCGCGCGTGACCGTCTCGCCCGCGCCCATGAAGCGCTCGAACGCCTCCTGCAACAGACGCAGTTCGGCAACCTGGTGGGCGGTCTTGTCGGGTTCGAGCGCGGGTTCGGTCACGTCATGCGCCTCGGGTACGCAGCCGTTCGGCGTTGGCATTTCGCCAATCATCCACTCGTTTGAGCAGTTCGAGCAAGCCCTTCCAATACGAGTCGAGCTTCGCGGGCGGGATCGGTCCCGAGCCGGTCTGCGTCAGGTAGTAAACGGCCAGACCCGCGCGGCCGTCTTCGGGAAACGCGCTGAGCGCCGCTCCCAGAACCGGTTTGGCCCGGTCTTTTTGTCCCGCCTGAAAAAACGCACGGCCGAGCCCGAAGAGGGCATCGGCGAGCAGGGCTCGCTCCCGATCGGTCGACGCGGGAAGCAGCAGGTCGATCGACTGCCGGAATCCTTCGGCCGATGCGACCGTCTCGCCCGTTTCCAGGCGCGAGAGCGACCGCGCAATGAGCAGTTCCGCGCGGTCGACGGAGGCCTGTGCCATCTCGAGGCCCTTCTCCGCGGACTCCACGGCCGCCACGAAACGCCGCTCGCGAAAATGCAGGCGCGTGCGCTCCAGCGCGGCCTCGCGACCGATAGACCCCGCGTCCGTCGCCATCAGATCGGCGAGCAGAAGTTCCGCCTCGTCCGAACGCCCGCGATCCATCTGAGCCTGCGCGCGTGCGAGTTTTGCGTGCGCCGGGAACAGCTTCACCGCCGCGACCGAGGAGCCGATCGTCCAAAGACTGTCGTAAAGCGAATTCTCCCGATACGCGCGCAGGATGCGTTCGAACGTCACGGGCTTCATGCGTCGATCGAAGACAAGTTCCACGTATTGATAGAACGACCGGCACAACGCGGTGTATTCGCGGGAGCGTTCGGTCCGCTCCGCAAAGCGTTCGAACGCGACCGCGAAGACGTCACGAACCTCGGATTGCCGCCTCTCGTCGATCGGGCGTGACGCAAGGTCGTCGAGCAAGGCCATTGCCTCGACGTATCTTCCGCCGGAGGTGTACATGCGGGCGAGCCCGAACAACGCGTTTTCGGCCGGCCGGGGGAAAACGGCGGACCCAATGACCCGCCGATACCGCTGCTCGGCCTCGTCGCTCCACGGCGCAGGTTCACCCGCGGTCAGCACATCGCCGAGACGCAGGTCCGCCGCGTAGCCCCACTCGTCCTCGGGAAATTGCTCCGTCAGGCGACGCAGAAACGCGAAAGCGTCGTCCGCGCGTTTCTGCGCGAAGAGAATCTCGGCCGCGCGATACATCGCAAACGGGACGTGCTCGGAGTTGGGGAAACGGACGAGGAACTCTTCGAAAACAGCAAGCGCCTCGCTCGAACGTTCTGAGTGGCCGAGCAGCTTCGCATAGGCGAAAAGGACCGACTCGTCGAGGCGCATGCGATCATTCGGGGTGCGAATGACCTGATCGAAATATTTCTGTGCGTCGGTCGCGGAGTTCAGGTCCATCATGGCGACGCCGAGGCCCGTGAGCGCGTCAAAGTGTTCGTCCGCCGTGCCGTCGGCATCGTCCTTCACGTTTAGGAACAACCATGCAGCCGATTTGGGCTGCCCCATGTGCAGATAGGCGTGACCGAGCAGGAGTTTCGCGGGGCGGATGAAGTCGCTCTCGGGGTAGTTCTCGATCAGGAACGCGAACACGCCGATCGTTTCGGGGTCGTAACCCTGGGCGACGTGGATCGCTCCGATCCGAAAGTACTTGAGATCGTTTCGATCCGATCGGGGGTAGAGCGCGATGAGATCGCGATAGATGCGCTTCGCGAAACGCACCCGCAGATCGAGATTTGCGCCCGCCCCGTTGAAGTAAAAGCCCTCGGCTTCGAGCAGGCGCGGCAGTTCTTCATCGCGCCAGTCGGGGTGCGCGACAAATACCCCCGTGACGGCATCCTGAAGTCGGATCCAGTCACCCTTTCGATGGGCGTCGAGCGCGGCGTCGAGGGCGTCGCCGAATTTTGTTCGTTCTTCGTCCGTGAGAAACAGCTTGCCCGAAGTGCGAAACAACGACGATTCCGCAACTTCCGCGCCGGCAACGCGCTCGTCGTCGCCGGCTTGGGGTGCAATTTCGCCCTGCGGAGTTTCCGGATTTGGATTCGACCACGCGACATCCGCCGCGACCATGGCCGCCGCCAGAAAGAAAAGGCGCACGTATCTATGCAGGGGAGAGTCGCCCATTGGCCCAAAGAAAAAGCAAGGACAATGCCAAGACGTCCGGCAAAACGCGAGCAAAAAGCCGCCAATAACCTCTAATTATTCTGATACCTATATGACTCTCGGGTCGAAACGCTTCGGCAACTCGAAACTTGCCAATATTTTGGCTTTTCGATGGCGAGTGACTCGCCAAATTCCCGACAAAAACGCGGTCTAGTGGGCGGTGTCGGCGGCGTATTTTTACGAAATCGTCGCTTCGAGACCCTTTTTCTTGATCTTTTCGACGAGTGTCGTTCGCTTGATGCGCAGAAGCTGGGCGGCCTGGTTCTTGTTACCTCGCGTTCGCTCCAACGCCGACATGATGATCCGATTCTCGAAGTCGTCCACGACGTTGTTGAAGTCGATCCCATCATCGGGGATCAGAACCGCATCCGGAAGACGCACCCCCGTGCGTTTGCGAATCTTGTCGGGAAGATCGTTCAGGCGGATCTGGCCGTTGTCGGACAGAATGACCAGCCGCTCGATGAGGTTTTCCAGTTCCCGGACATTGCCCGGCCAATCGTAGTCGAGAAACGTCTGCATGACGTCGTCGCCGAGAGGCGCCACCTCGCGGCCCTTCTCCTCGCGGAAGTGATTGAGAAAGTGCGTGACGAGGAGCGGAATGTCGCTGCGCCGCTCGCGCAGGGGCGGAATTTTGATGGGGATGACGTTGAGTCGATAGAACAGGTCCGCGCGGAACGACCGGTCTTCCACGGCCCGATCGAGGTCCTTGTGCGTCGCGGCGATGACGCGCACATCGACCTTGCGCGGCTTGTTGGAACCGATCGGTTCGATCTCGTGTTCCTGCAAAACGCGGAGCACCTTGACCTGCAGGGCCGGGCTCATTTCGCCGACTTCGTCCAGAAAGATCGACCCGCCGTCCGCGGCTTCGAATCTGCCGACTCGGTTCGCCGTGGCGCCGGTGAACGACCCCTTCATGTAGCCGAACAATTCGCTTTCGAGCAGGGTTTCGGGGATCGCCCCGCAGTTGACCGGGACGAGGTATTTGTTTCGCCGATCGCTGTTGTAGTGAATGGCGCGGGCGACGAGTTCCTTGCCCGTTCCGGATTCGCCGATGACGAGCACCGTGGATTCCGACGCCGCAACCCGCTCGATCCGGCGGAACAGCTCCTGCATCAAGGCGTGATCGCCGACGATGTTTTCGAAACGATATTTCTTCTTGAGCTGCTGCTTGAGCGTCAGGTTTTCGGTCTGAAGCCGTTGGTATTCCAGCGCGCGGCGGACGATCATCCGCATTTCGTCGATCTGAAACGGCTTGCTGATGTAGTCGTGCGCGCCGAGTTTCATCGCCTCGACCGCGGACGCCACGCTGGCGAAACCGGTCACGACGATCGACGCCGTCGCGGGCGACGCGCTCTTCATCTCCTTGAGCAGCGTGATGCCGTCCATGCGCGGCATTTGCAGGTCAGTGACCATCAGGTCGAAGCTCTGTTCGCGCGCCAGCGAAAGAGCGGTGTGCCCGTCGGAAACGCCCGCGACGACGTAGCCCTCCATTTCGAAGAGCCGCGTCAGAAGCTGGACGGTCTCGCGATCGTCATCGACGATGAGGATCGATCCCGACATCCCTATTCTCCGGCGGTCTTGTCGTCCGCCCACTGGCTGGCGCGAATCATGGAACGCTGAACGTCCACGACGTGCTGGATGATCCGCTCGCGGTCGTCGTTCGCCAAATCCGTGAAATGCACGGCCACCAGATACCGCTCCCCGCCGTAGCCCAGCTTCGATTCTTCGACGCGCACCACCTCGGCGATCAGATGAATCGGCTTCGTCACCAGGTAGCCCAGGTACATGCTCATGAGCAGACGCTGACCGACCTCGAAGGTTTCGTCGCAGGAAAACAGCATCCCGGAGCCCGAGATGTTGCAGTGCACCTCGCGTCGCCCGGCCCGCGCGCCGATCGCCGAGGCAGGCCGTTCGAGCAGCTCGATCATCAGATCGACCTTGCGCTCGAGCGCCTTGATCGCGTCCACCACGGCGGCCATGGATTGATCCGCGGGCGACTCCGAAGCGATGGCGACTCCCCGCTTGGTGGCGGACGCCTTCGCTTCCCGCGCACGCAGAAAGACCAGCTCGTCCTTGGCCCGTGAATAGTTGGTCTCTTCGACCGACCGGTACTCCAGCCGTACGATGTCCTTGACCCGAACGTAGTCGCGCGCGTCGTGGGGGGCGATTGTCACGGAGTGCTCCGCTAAATGGAGGATGACTGTTTCTTGCACGGTTTTCGGCTTGCGTCAATGAATTGACGGTAAATTGTCGATTTTTTTCGTCGTAACGACGGAACGCCGACCTTTCTCGCCCCGAGCGTGTTCTTTCGTTCGCTTGACACCTCAAACACCGTTTTCTAGTTTGAATGATCGTTCGAATCCGCTGGGAATTCGGCACTCACGGCTTGAGGGACCTTGGGAGATTTCGTGACCGGCTCGGTGATGGCCGACCTGAAGCTGCGCGATGTGATCGCCGATCAGACGCATCCGGGTCTGGACGAGGTCCTCGCGTCGCGTTCCATGACGGTTTACGCCGGATTCGACCCCACGGCGGATTCGCTGCACGTCGGAAATCTCTCGATCATCATGCTGCTGCGCCGGTTCCAGCGATTCGGCCACAAGCCCATCGCGCTCGTCGGCGGCGGAACCGGGATGATCGGCGACCCGTCGGGCAAGGAGCACGAGCGGCAGCTCCAGACCCGGGAAGAAGTCGAAAGAAAATCGCAGGGGCTTCGAGCCGTTCTGGATCGGTTTCTGACCTTCGGTGAAGGCCCGTCCGACGCGGCGTTGCTCGACAACTTCGACTGGCTGGGCTCGTTAAACCTCATTGAATTTCTGCGCGACATCGGCAAGCACTTTCGGGTGCAGGACATGGTGGCGCGCGAGTCGGTGAAACGCCGCCTCGAAAAGCAGGACGGCATCAGCTTCACGGAGTTCACGTACCAGCTCCTCCAGTCCTATGACTTCTGGTATCTGTTCAGGCACCACCGCTGCGAGTTGCAGGTCGGGGGATCGGACCAGTGGGGCACCATCACGGCCGGAACGGATCTCATCCGCGAACTCGACGGCAAAGCCGCCTACGGAATTACCGGGCATCTGGTCACGCGGGCGGACGGCAGCAAGTTCGGCAAGAGTGACGACGGAAAGACTGTCATCTGGCTGTCGGCCGAGAAGACGAGCCCCTTCGACTACTACCAGTTCTGGCTGCGTTCCGATGATCGCGACGTGATGCGCTACGTGAAGATCTTCACCGACCTGGACGCGACCGAGTGGCCCGATCTCGAACGGACGCTGCGCGAAGAGCCGGAAAAGCGACTGGCGCACCACCGACTCGCATTTGAGGCGACGGCGCTCGCACACGGGCCCAAGGAGGCCGAGCGAGCGCGCGAAGCCGCAAGCGCGGCGTACTCGGGCAACCGCTCCGCCGCGGCGTTCGATGCCGCGCCGACGACGCCGGTCGACCGATCTCGCATCGAGGCGGGACTCACGGCGGCGGAAGCGTTCGAGATGTGCGGGTTGGTGCCGAGCCGGGGCGAGGCGCGGCGAAAGGCGCAGGCCGGCGCGCTGCGGATCAACGATCGCCGCGTCGACGACGCCATGGCAAAATTGACCGCTGGCGATTTCGACGACCACGGTCGGTGCGTGCTCCAGTTCGGCAAGCAGAAACTGCACATCTTGCGGATCGACCCCTCGTAGAGGACCGGTTATGTCGCGCGTGTGGAGATTGGCGGTGAAGCGAAGCGCGTTCCTCGCACTCCTCGCGTGCGCGTTGCTCGTCGCGTGCGGAAGCGGCGACAACGATGACGGCGACGCTAACGCGGACGATGACGTCGCCGACGACGACACCGACGACGATTCCGATGACGACGCCGATGACGACACGTTTCCGCCGCTCGATGACGACGACGCGAGCGACATCGAATATTGGCCGGTCGATCCCGCGCCCCAGACCGACATGGCCGCGTGGTTCGACGCGCGTACCGCCCTGCTCGAACGCAGTCTGTACTTCTCGTATTTCAATGCGCTCGAAGGCTATCCCGGCCGCGGCGCGCTCGGCGATTTCGGGATCGGCAACGGGCGTATCTTCGCTCTCCAGGGCATGAACCGCGACATCAACGCCCTTACGGAATACACCGGACCGTACTATCAAAACGACGGAGGCCGATTCGGCGACACCCCCGCGCGCCTGTTTGTCGGTAACGAAGCCGCAACGCCCGGCCACCAATGGATCTGGCGCGTACGCGGAGCGGCGATCAACGTGACGAAGACGATGAGCGCAGACGAGACGCTGGAACTGTACACGGTCGATTTCGCGCCGCCCGACCTCGACGCCGTCGCGCGCATGCTCATCGTGCGCAACGCGCACGAGACGCTCACGTTCGAGCAAGTCGCCGTCCGGCAAGCCCCGGTCCGCGATGGCGATGACGCGATCGAGACGTCCGAGGGATGCGTGATCCAGCGTCGTGGCGAAAAAGCGCTGCACATGTGCGGCGCGCAGGACGATGCCGACATCGCGCCTGAGGTTGGCGACCTCGTGGTGTCGTGGCCGTCCCTCGCGCCGGGCGAAGAAGCTACCGCGCTCATCGCCTTCGTTTTCGTTACCGAGGACAACGAGGCCGCCGCGTCGATGATTCGCGAAGAGATCCGTGATCGCGGGATCGACGCATTGCTCGACGACACCCTCGCTTGGTGGCGCGATTACCTCGACGTCGCCGCGAAGATCGACGTGCCCGACCCCAAGGTCGCCGATCTTTACGAGGGCATGCAGGTGACGATCGGCGCGCTCACGGACCAGTCCGGCGCGGTCACGCCGATGAGCCGCTATTCGAGCGCGTGGCTGCGCGACACCGACGGCCCGACGCGTTTCTACGATCGCATCGGCCGCTTTGACGACTCGGCGCGGATGATGGACTACGTTTATCGCGTTGGCGTGCTCCATCACGAGATCGCCAACTCGATGCCGCTCGATCTCGACGTTTCGGGTGTGGCGGACCCCGCAGACGGTCGCACGTTTTGGGAGTCGTGCAGTTTCATGCCGGGCCGCTACAAGGCCGAGGCGCCGAGCTTCGTACCGGTCATGTACCACCGTCACTGGCTCGCCACGGGCAGCACCGAGCTGATCGACGCGCGATACGAATACCTGCGCGCGGCGCTGACGCTTCAGGAGCGCACGCCGGACGATCTCATGGGCTTCAGCGGCGACGAGACATTTCGCTATCCGCTCATGGTCGCGATGCTGGAGATCCAGGAAGTCCAGGAGAACTACTATTCGCTCTACTCGAATCTGCTGATGGTCGTCGCATCGGAGATGATGAGCCGCATCGCGGACGCGACCGACCGCGATGAAGACGTCGATCCGTTCGCCGAAACCGCCGATGACGTGCGTGCCGCGACCGAGGCGAATTACCGGTTCGGCGACCGATACGCGCCGGTGCTCGCCATCGACGACCTCGAACCCTGGAATTTTCCGTTCGAAGACGTTTCGACGCAGCCCGTGTGGCTCGAATATCTCGATCCCACGTCGGACGACGCGGCGGAGACGGTGCAGGATTACGTCGATTTCCTCCAGCGCGACGACGGCACGCTGCTCTTCCCCGAGGCGCTGTTCGGCTTCGCGTCAACACCGTTTTACACAGGGATGGTGCCGGGATTTCACCTGTACAACGTCGCGCGCGTCGATCACCCGAATGGCGATCTCGTCTTCAACGCCATCGACCGGACCGCGAGCGACTCGGGCAACTACTCCGAGATGCAGACGCGAAATCACAACATGTTCACCGTCACGCACGCGAAATCGGGGCGCGGACTCGAGGAGATCACGTCGCGCTATCGCCCGTGGGAGGGCGGCATCAATCTCGACGCCGTGCTCGAATTCCTGTTCGGCACGCACGTCGATGTCCCCGCCAAGACAATGCGCTTCTTCCCGCATTTGCCGAATCGCTGGACGTCGTCCGGCATGCGCGACCTGCCGGCGGGCACGGATGGCGCCTACGATCTTCGCGTCGAACGCAGCGGTGACACGTGGTCGCTCACGATCGAAAGCCGATCGCCGCACGACTTCGTCGCTGAGGTCACGTTCGCCGACGACGGCGCACACGCGGTGACGGCGACCGTCAACGACGCCGCGCACGCGAACGTGGACACGATTGAACGATGGGGACGCACCCGCGCGATCCTGCGCAACGTTGCCGTTTCCGCAAACTCGACGACACGTGTGGTCGCGACGTTTTCTCCCAACTGAAAGGACTACGTCCGTGAAACTCGCACTCATCGGCGGCGGCGGAATCCGCGGACCGCTTTTTGTCGAGTCGCTGCTCGGCCGTCAGAAACGCTCGGGGCGCGAACTGATCACCGAACTGTGCCTGCACGACGTGCAGCCGCGACGGCTCGACGTGATCGGACCCTTTGCGAAAAGACTCGCCGAGGAAGCGGGATCGCCGCTTCGCATCACGACGACGACCGACCTCGTGGCGGCGCTCGACGGGGCGTCGCACGTCGTCACGACGATCCGCGCGGGTTTCGAACAAGGCCGCATCCACGACGAAAAGGTCTCGCTGGCCTGCGGATGCATTGGGCAGGAGACCGTCGGGCCGGGTGGTTTCGCCATGGCGATCCGTGCGATCCCCGAGGTACTTCACATCGCGCAAACTGCGGCGCGCGTCGCACCCGGCGCGTGGATCATCAACTTCACGAATCCGGCAGGGCTGCTCGCCCAGGCCATGCAGGACTTCGGCTTTCGCAACAGCATCGGCATCTGCGACTCGTCGGACACCATCGCGCGGGACACGGCGTTCCACTTCGGAGTGGATCACCCGCGCGTCACGCAGCGCGTGTTCGGTCTCAACCATTGCAGTTTCACGTACGAAGCGGCCGTGGACAGCGCGGACCGGCTGGGTGAAATGCTCGCGAACGATGACTACATGGATGCCTTCATGGGTATCTACGAAAAGTCGATGCTGCGCGAGTTCGGGCTTCTGCCGAACGAATACCTCTACTATTACTTCTACCCGGAAGCCGCTTACGAGGCGATGCGCGCCGAAACGCAAACGCGCGGCGAGCAGATCCTCGCCCTCAACACCCGTTTCTTCTCCGGCGCGTGGGACGACGACCACTTGCGCGACATCGACGAGATCCGTCGCCTGCACGACGAGTTGCTCGGCGAACGCAGCCGCACCTACATGCAATACGCCTGGGAAGAAACCGCGGCGGGTGAACGCCCGAAAGTCAAAACGGATCACGGCGGCGAAGGCTACGCCGGTGTGGCGCTCGATTTCATCGAGGCGCGCTCATCGGACGCACCCCGGCGCATCGTGCTCAACTACCTGAACGGCGACGCCATCCCCTTCTTCAGCGCGCACGATACGGCGGAACTGACGTACGAGGTGAGCCGCGATGCGATCAAACCGCTTGGCCCGTCGAGCGTGCCGCCCCGCGTCGAGGAACTCCTGCGCACGGTGAAATACTACGAGAATCTCACGAGCCTGTGCGCGCGTTTTCCCACGCGCAAGGCCGCGCTTTGGGCGCTGGAATCGAACCCGCTCGTCCATCATGCCCACAAGGCCGAGCGGCTGCTCGACGGTTTCATCAAGTCGCACGGAGGGGTGTTTGAGCGCTTCGCGTAACGGCGTCGACGTATTCCTCCCCGCGACCGGCCGCATCTTTCTCGACTTCATCTTCACCGGGGCCGAGCGCGTGCCGATGCCCGGCGAAGAGATCTACGCGAGCGGCTTTTCCGCGATGATCGGCGGCGCGTACAACGCGGCGCGCGCGCTTCACCGGCTGGGCGTCGGGGTGCACATCGCCGCCGACCTCGGTCCCGACGTGCCGTCGCAAATCGTGCGCACGTTGTGGGACCGCGACCGGCTGCCCGCCACGTTTCGGCGCGACGTTTCGCACGCCACCGCCGCAATCACCTGCTCCTACAGCCTCGAACACGACCGCGCGTTCCTGAGCTACGTCGATCGCCAACCGTCGCCGATCTGCGATCCGGAGGTGCTCTCCGAACACCGCGTCGGCCACGTGCTGTTCACGGGGATTCCGCCCGACGATTCGTTCTTGCCGATGATGCGCGAGGCCCGCCGTCTTGGCATTCCCATCTACATGGACAGCCAGTACGTCGAGCGATCGGTGAATGACGAGGACTTTCGCGCGATGCTCGATCTCGTGGACGTTTACTTCTGCAACGAACTCGAAGCGACGATGTTCACGGGCGAGGCTGAAATCGACGCGGCGTGCGAGGTTCTGAGCCGGTTGACGCGAATAGCCGTCATCAAGCTCGGCCCGAAGGGCGCGCGGATGTACGGCGACGGCATGCGCATCACGCAACAGGCGCCCGACGTTGCGATCGTCGACACCACCGGGGCGGGCGACTGCTTCGTCGGCGGTTTCGTCTGGGCGCGCGTGTGCGGCGAGGACCCGATCGGCGCGCTGCGCGCGGGGGTCGCTGTCGGCACGCTGACCTGCATGGGCTACGGCGGAGACGCGGCGCCGAACCGCGAGCGCGCGCTCACGTTGATCGGGGAATTGCCGCCCGCGATGGCTTTGACTTGAAGCGGCGAATCACGTCGGCGCGAGCGGCAAGTCACCGACGTACGAGACCGAGACGGTCGTGATCTGACGCGGGTCGGCGGTCTCGACGCGCACCTGAAATCCGTCGAACTCGAACTCCTCGCCCACTTCGGGGACGCGTCCGATCCGATCGAAGATCCATCCGCCCACGGTGGTGAATCCGCCCTCGGGCGCTTCGGTGTCGAAGTGGTCCGCGAGATCCGAGATCCCGAGCCGTCCGGATGCGACGACGTGACCGTCTTCAACACGAAGCATCTCGGTGTCCTCCTCCGTGTCGTATTCGTCGGCGATGTCGCCCACGATCATTTCGAGGATGTCCTCCATCGACACCAGTCCGCTGGTTCCGCCGTATTCGTCCACGACAATGGCGAGCTGAATCTTTCGCGCCTTGAACTCGGTGAGCAGATCGGAGAGCGGCTTGCTCTCGGGAATGAAGTATGGCTCGCGCATCACGTCGGCAAGCCGAATCTCGGAATCGCGGCCCCAGAACCGGAACAGGTCCTTGACGTAGAGAATCCCCACGATGCGATCGATGCTGCCGCTGTACACGGGGATTCTCGAGTGGCCGAATTCGACGATCGACGCGAGCAGGTCATCGACCACGATCGTCTCGGGCACGGCCGACAGACTGATGCGCGGGACCATCACCTCGGCGGCCGAGGTGTTCGCGAGGTCCAAAATGCCCTGCACCATCTCGGAGGCTTCGTCGTCGATCAGGCCCTCGCGTTCGGCCTCGTCGATGATCTCTTCCAGGCGCTCCTCGGGCGATTCGGCCCCGTTGCGCGGATCGGAAAATAGTTCCCTGATTCGTTCGAGTACGCTTCGAGTTGACAATATCGGCGCCTCCCCCGCGCCCGCCGCATTCGCGGCTACCACAATTCCCACAGACCGATATCTTGAATCAGCCGGACGAAAGAAATCAAGAAGACGTGTCAGGACGAAAAAATGTCACGCCCAAAACGGTGAAAAAGGTCCTGCTCCACGGCGGACATCTCGGCGGCGCGGCGGGTTTCCACGCCCTCGTGATCGTATCCTAGCAGGTGGCAGATTCCGTGGATGAGGCAATAAGCGATCTCGTCGATCGGCGCCATACCGACTTTGGCGGCGTTGCGGGCGCAGGTCTCGACCGAAACCACCACGTCGCCCAGCACGCGGTGCTCCGTCCCCGGCGCGTCCGGGTCGGCACTCTCCTGCTGGCTCATCGAGAGCACGTTTGTCGCGCGATTCTTCCCGAGCCACTGCCGGTTCCACTCGCGAATCCGCGCGTCGTCGACGAACACGACCGACAGTTCCCATCCCGATTTTCCGCAAGCCTTCAGCACATTCGCGGTCATGCGGCGGATCTTGGGAATCGGCAGGTCGATCAGGTTCTGCTCGTCAAGAATTTGAACCCGGGTGGCCCTGGACGACCTGGAGGGGGCGCTTTTTGGCATTGGCGTCTTCCGGATACTCGATGCGGCTGTGATAGAAACCCGCGAGAACTTTGAGGAAGGCTTTGGAGACCCGCCCCAGATCGCGCAGCGTCAGGTCGCTTTCGGAGAGTTGCCCATCGAGGAAAAATTCGTTGATGGTGTCCGAAATGCACTCCTCGAGGCGGGCCGGCGTCGGATTGGGCAGTTGCCCCGCCCGGACCTCGACCGCGTTCGCGAGCATGACAAGCGCCGCTTCGCGGGTCTGCGGCCTCGGTCCCGGATAGCGAAAATCTTCTTCGTTCAGGGAGGTGCGTCCATCGGCGCTCTGCTTCGCCCGCTCGAAATGCTTGCGAATCAGGCTCGTTCCGTGATGCTGCCGGATCACATCGACGATCTGATCGCCGAGCCGATGCCGCCGCGCGAGTTCGACGCCCTCACGCACGTGCGACGTCAGAATCAGCACCGACATCGACGGATAGAGCTTGTCGTGCGGATTCTCGTCGGGCGGGTAGTTCTCGGAAAAGTACTCGGGTTTATTCAGTTTGCCGACATCGTGATAGATCGCCGCCACCTTCGCGAGCAACGGATTGGCGGCGATCGACTCGGCGCCCGCCTCGGCGAGCGAACCCACGATCGTCGAGTGGTTGTAGGTTCCCGGCGCGCGCAGCACCATGTCCTTGAGCAGCGGGTGGTTCAGGCTCGCGAGTTCGAGCAGCGAGATGTTGCTCGTGTAGCCGAACAGACTCTCCACCACCGGCAAAGCGGCGAGCACCATGACGCCGCACAGCGCTCCACCGACCGCGCCGCCCACGACATCGAACAGCGTGGACCAGGACGCGAAGTCGGACCACGAGCCCGGCAACGCCTCGAGTCCGACAAGTGTCGCGGCGTTCACAAGACCGACGAACAGTCCGGCCCGAAGCAGCATGAGTCGCCGCGACTGGCGTCCCACGAAGTGCGCGCCGGCCACCGATCCGATGAGAACGTAAACCGTGAACGCATGGTCGCCGCCGAGCAGCAGCCCCGCGATGACCGAGACGATCAGTGCGGCAAAGATCGCGACCTCGGAGTTGAGGACGATGCGCACGAGCATGGCGGTGGCGGCGACCGGCATCGCGTAATGCATGGCGGTGTCGGGCATGAACTCGAAGGTTTCGGTCACGACTCCCGAGACGAGAGTGCCCAGCCGCGCGAGAAGCGCCGTCCCCACGACGACCAGTCCGAGCAACGCCAGATCGCGCGTCGCCACGCGAAATTTTCGGATGTTGCGCTGCCCGAACACGATGACGATGTATTGCAGAAGGAAGACGAGAGAAGCCGTCGCGGCGAAGGCGAACCAGCGGCTCGCGCCCGGTGCGCCGAGATGGATCTGGTTCAGGATCGCGAGCTTTTCGGCCGTGATCTTTTCGCCCTCGCCCACGATCACCTGATTCTTCGCGTATTTCACGAGAGACGGCAGAACGGCTTCGCGCGCGTCTTGCCGGCGTTTGGCCGTCTGCGCCGGGTTGAAAGTCGTGTTGACCCCGGAGAGGGCGACGCCGATCTTCGCCGCGATCTGCGCCGCGCGTTTGTCCGTCGCCGCCAAACGCACGCGCCGTTCGGCGTCTTTCTCGAACGCGGACGCGTCCACGACCTTCTCCGTTCCGCTCTCACTGGATTCCTTGCCGGTCGCCACGTCGCGGACGACATAGACGCGCTTGCCTTTCGGCATTTCGTCCAGTCTCGTCCTGAATTCGTCGAGGTCGGTGACGACGTAGCGGTCCGTCGACAGCTCGAGGATTTGCCGGGCCAATCCCCGCACCTCGGCGGCGACCGACGGATTCGCCAGCGTCTGGAATTCCTGCGGCCCGAGGGCCTCCGTGCCCAGCGTTTCGAGAAAGCGCGATCGCGCGTCGGCAAGTTCGTCGCGCGAGGTCAGGCGCACCTCGCCCGACGCGGAATTCGACTCGAAACCGAGCGCATCTCCGAGACGGTCGAACGCGTCGTCTAGCCGCCGCGCCTGCTCGGATGCCGTTTCGGAATTGATGTCATAAACCGGCGGCGTCTCGCCCGCGGCCTGCTCCCGGCGGGCGCGCGTGCTTTCGACATCCTCGACGGTCATCGAATGCCGCGCCTTCACCGCGCGCTGAACGTACTCGCCTTCCTGATAATCGGGGGTGAAGACGATGAGCTCCGGCGAAACGAACAACGCGACGAGCAGGGACGTCACAAGGGTGAGCGGCCAACGACGGTCGATGAAGCGCTTCAAACGCCCGCCCGCCATGGCCTTCAGCAGTCGATTGGGCCATTCGGTGATCGCGTCGGTCGCGCCGGCGCTCTTCTTACGAAACCGGCTCGTCCCCACCGTTGACTCTCCCGCGCTCCCGAGCCGGACGCTCCGGACGGTTCTCGCGCGACGACTCGAAATTCTCGTAGGCGCGGATGATGTCCTGCACCAGGGGATGCCGCACCACATCGGTCCGGTCGAACTCGACAAATGCGATCCGGCGCACGTCGCGCAGGATCTCGCGGATGACCACCAGCCCCGACATCGCGCCCGGGCCAAGGTCGATCTGCGTCACGTCGCCGGTCACCACCGCCTTGCTGTGGAAGCCCAGGCGCGTGAGAAACATTTTCATCTGCTCCGGCGTCGTGTTCTGCGCCTCGTCGAGGATCACGAACGAGTCGTTGAGCGTGCGCCCGCGCATGAACGCGAGCGGCGCGATTTCGATGACGCCGCGCTCGATATAGCGTTTCACCTTTTCGAAGGGAATCATGTCGTGCAGGGCGTCGTAAAGTGGACGCAGATACGGATTGACCTTTTCCATCAGGTCGCCGGGAAGAAAGCCGAGCTTTTCTCCCGCCTCAACCGCCGGGCGACACAAAATGATGCGCTCGACCTCTCCCGCGGTCAGCGACGCCACCGCCATCGCCATGGCGAGGTAGGTCTTTCCCGTTCCCGCCGGTCCGATACCGAAGACGATGTCGCACGTGCGGATGGAGTCGATGTACGCCTTCTGATTGACGCTCTTCGGCGCCACCGCCCGGCGTTTGGGATTGACGAGGATCTTGTCGAGAAAAACCTCCTTGAGGTTTTTGACACGGCCCGACGCGAGGATGTTCGTGGCGTGTTCGATGTCGTCGGCGTTGACGACGTAACCCTCTTCCAGCAGGCCACGGACCTGCTCGATCAGCTTGCGAACCATGACGACGTCGTGCGGCGCGCCTTCGACGAAGAGCTTGGTGCCGCGCGCCGACAAACGCACGCCGAGCACCCGCTCGATGGCGCGCAGGTTCTCGTCCTGCTCGCCGCAAACGGTCCGCGCGATCTCGCCGATTTCGAACTCGATCGGCGCTGCGGTGTCGGCGGAATGCCGCGCTCCGCGGTTCTGGCGATCGTTGGCAAATCGGTCGGAGGGCATTTTCGGCAGGCCCGTTACGGGCGACGGCCCGGAGCGAACTCCGGGCCGAGGGTTGGTGAATTCGAATTCCGGTTCATGGCGTTCGGCAGGAGCAACAGGCGCCTCAGCAGGAACAACATCCGCCCGTGATTTCGCCCTCGGGCCATCCCGCCGCGGGCGTGGGGGGTTCCTCGGTCACGCAGCGCGCGTTGTCCTCGTCGCACACCTCGTCGTTGTCGCAGGGATTTCCCGCGGAGATGCACGCGGACTCGTCGTTGGAACAGATCTCGGGACCGTTGCAGAATTCGCCGTCGTTGGGACAGACCGGCGGGTCGCCCGTCAGGCACGAATCCGACTCCTCGTCGCAATAATCCGCGCCGTTGCAGTACACGCCGTCGTCGGGGCACATCGGGACGTCGGAGTGTCCGCAGTCGTCGATTTCTTCGTCGCAGAGTTCCGCGCCGTTGCAGTACTGCCCGTCGTCGGGACACTCGGGCGGTTCCTGCTCGTCGCAGGCGTCGGCGTCTTCGTCGCAGAACGCGCCGCCGTTGCAGTACACGCCGTCGCCGCCGCAGTCGGGCGCGTTCCGGTGGCCGCAGTCGGCGATGCTCTCGTCGCAGAATTCCTCGCCGTTGCACCACAACTCGTCGTCGGCGCACTCGACCGGCTCACCCGGTTCGCACTTGAGGTCGACGCACTTCTCTTCGCCGTTGCAGAATACGTCGTCCTGGCAATCGGCGTCTTCATCGCACAGCGGCTCGAAATCGGTTTCCAGGTTGTCGATGATCCAATGGTTGCCGAGGCTTTCGATGCGGATGTACGAGATGCTGCCCTCGACGGTGAGAACGTCGAGCGCGCCGGTGTTGGAGTTGATGCCGCCCGAATCGGTATCGACGAGGACGTTGAACTGGTTGTAGGCGTTGATGGTCATTCCGTATGAGGAGGAATAACCCACGGTCACGGACGAGACGCCGTCCGGGAATGTGATCAGACCCTCGTCGCGATCCGCGCCCATCCACGCAAAGAAGTCTCCCTCGGACCAGAGCGCCCCGTCGGGATGGGGTCCGTTGTACTTGGGTTCCCCGGGCACCGGACCGTTCGCGGTCCAATCGCCGTAAACCCAATTGAATCCGCCTGCCGGCGAAAACACGATCGAGGGGTCCGGCGAAACGACGTTCGCGCCGTCGTTGCCGCCTTCGAAATCGACGAGGATCGCCCCCGCCGTCGCTGCCGTCATCACACCGCAAATCAGGGCGATCACGCCCAACCGATATCGATTCATTTCAGCCGTCCGATCCCTTCACTACCACGGTTACGGACACGTCGGACCGACCAGACTCGGGCTGCTTTGGAAGCAGAACGCGTCCTCGGGCGGAATCGGGTTGATGGTCCAGTAAACACCATCCCAGACCGCCGTGAACACATGCCAGACCGTGGCGGGCGTATTCGGCGGCATCGTGAACGTCGTTTGCAGGCACTCGGCCGCGCCGCCGGACGAATAGACGTTAACCTCGAGTCCCTGCGAGTTCGACATCGCCTGCGAACCGCCGGAACTGAGGTTGGTGAAGTCGTGAACCAGGAAACTGTAGGTCTCTCCGATCACCGGGTCCTGGCTCAAGCCGATCGTCGTGGTTTCCGGACCATACGACAATGTGTCGTCCACGTCGAGGTTCACGATGACCCCGCATCCCAGTGCCGCGTAATACAGGTGGTACGGGTTCTGCGAATCACATCCCCGGTGGGGCGCCCACAGGTGCGAGTCGAGGTCGCTCGGAGTTGCGCCCCACGTGAGCACGACGCGCATCTGGCCTTCGAGCAACGCCTGGCTGAGCGCGGCGTTTTGGTTGTCGATCGTCATCGCGCCCTGCGTCCAGACGATGATGTTCGACTCGCACATGTTCGTCGTTGCCGCGGCCCGCGCCGTGTAAACACCGGCGCGCATGTTGTTGACGATGTACCGACCCGTGAAGGTGGTTCGCGCGGTGTAGAGCACCGGCTCGGTGGTCGGGGCGTTGATACCGCGACGAAATTCCAGATCGACACCGTTGAGCGGGCCGCCGGTGAGCGCGTTGCGGATGAACCCGGCCGCGGTCCCGTGCACGACCACCGGCTCGCGCACCATCTTGCCTTCGGGGAGCTGCGTCACGGCGTCGGCGGGCGCCCGCGTCCAGATCTTCGTCTCCATGAAGCCGGGCGTGTTGAGCGTGATGTAGTAGTCGAGATCCTGCAGCGCCGGAAACACGTAGGTGCCGTCGGCGGCGGTCGTCGTGGAATCCACCGGCGTTCCGTCGTCCTCGAATAACTCGACATCCACCCCGGACAGCGCCTGACCGCCTTCCGCGTTAACCGCGATCCCCTGAATGTCGCCGAGCGCCAATGCCAAGTCGATCTCGGGGGTGAACACGTCCTGCCGGGCCTCGATCAGGCTCGGGAACATGACGTAGTCCCCCGTTGTCTGTGCGTTCGACGAGTCGCCGAATTCGGTCACGATCGGCGTGTCGTCTCCGACACCGGCGCCGGCGGCGATCATCGCCAGTCCGCCGGCGATCGCCATCACCGCGAATAACCTGAGTTTCATGCCACACCACCTTCGCCGCGCATCGGCGGGTCACACGCAGGCCGCAAGAAAAGTCCGGTCAATTGCGCCCTTATGGTTCGATTGTAATTTGAGGCGCGGTGAAGTCAATGCGAAATCGGCCGCCGCCGCGAATTTGAAGCCGGTCAAGAGTGCGTGAAAACGCGGCTCGCGGGCTTGAAAATGGGGGTCGAAGCGGCCTGGTAAGCCGGGTTCTGTCCGGACGGGGCGCTCCCCACGAACGCGTCCGCCCGCGACGACCATTCCTCTAGGACGACCGTTGCCGATCGCCTCCAGCAGCCGACCCGGGGTCTTGGACGAGCCGCCCGTAACACCCCGATTTGGCCTTGCACCGGGTGGGGTTTGCCTCGCCGCCGGTCTCCCGGCTGTCGCGGGTGCGCTCTTGCCGCACCATTTCACCCTTGCCGTCGGCGCTCGCGCGCCGCTTGGGCGGTGTAATTTCTGTGGCACTTTCCCTGGGGTCGCCCCCGCCGGCCGTTAGCCGGCACCCTGCCCTGCGGTGCCCGGACTTTCCTCCCGCGGCTCGCGCCGCCGGCGGTCGCCTCGGCCGCTTCGACTTCGTCAGATTAGCCGGGATTCGCGATGCGCGAAAGCGCGTCAGGCGCGCTCGTCGATCGCTTCGTTGCTGAGTCGATCGGCGATCACGTTCTGCTCGCGCGGCACATGGCGGTACAGCACGCGCCGAAAGCGCTTTTCCTTTGCCTTCACGATGCGGGCGAGATCGGCGAGGGTGGGATCCTTGATCTTGTAGACGCCGGTCAACTGGCGCACGACGAGTTCCGAATCGGCGCGGAGTTCGATCTCCGTCGCGCCCGCCTTCGCCGCTTCTTCGAGACCCAGAATCACCGCCTGATACTCCGCGACGTTGTTGGTCGCGTGGCCCAGATATTTCTTGTAAGCGCCGACCAAACTGCCGTCCGGCATGGCGAGGAACGCCCCGGCTCCCGCCGGACCTGGATTGCCGCGAGACGCGCCATCGGTATTCAGGATCATCTTCGACGCGGGTTTTGCTTCGAACGCGGGCTCCGGGACCGTTTCTTCGCGCCCGGGAGTGGGATTCCGGTCGGTGGACGACGCAACTCTCGGATCGAGCGACTGCGCCGTCGCATGCAGAATCTTGCGTGCCAAGGACTCGTCCACGCCGGCCTCGCGCGCGATCATGGGAAGATATGGGCTTGCGGCCGTTGCGTGCAGAAGGGATCCCAACCTCTTTCGACGCAGTTCCTCTCCGTCCTTCACGCGTCACCCCCCGGCGCGGACGCCGTGTTCACGCGCGACGGACCGTCCCAATAGAGAATGCGGCGGCAGTTCGCGCACTGAATGACTTCGCGATAGACCTGAAGCTTGTTCACGACCAACGGCGACACCGTGATGTGACAACCCTGGCAGGTGCCGCCGTTCGCCTTGGCGATCGCAATGCCGCCTTTTTGCGTGCGAAGCTGGTCGTACCTTTTGAGCAGCGGCGCATCCACGTCCTTCGAGAATTCCTTGCGCTCCGCGACGGCCTCGGCCAATTCATCCGGAACCTGCGCCAGGCGCGCCCGAAGTTTGGCGATCTCGACATCGGCCTTGGTCCGCGTCGTCTCGTGGACCAGTCGCGCCTTCTTCACCGCCAATTCGTCCTGCTCGATGCGTTCGAGCAGGATCAGGATCTCCTCCGACCGGGCGTCGTTGGCCGATTCGTGGTGCGCGATCTCCTTTTGAAGCGCCTGATACTCGGCGTCGTTGTGGACGTTCATGATCTTTTTTCGATCGGCCGCGAGCCGCGCTTCGCCGTCCTGCAACTCTCGCTCTTTGTCGCGGCGACGCTTCTGCAGTTCCTCGACTCCCGCCTGAGCGGCCTCGAGTTCCCGCTTCGCCTTCTCCACACGCGCCTCGTACTGGGCGATCTTCAGCGGAAGATTCGCATTCTCTTCGCTGAGCCGATCGATGCGGCTGTCGATTTCCTGCAGGTTCCCCAAGGCATGAATTTGATCTCTTAGTTCGACCACCAAATCTCCCTCACGTTTTGATTCACAGCGATTCCATCGGATCGCGCTCCACGCGCAGCGCGTGCACGGCCACATCGATCCCATCCCGCCTCAACGACTCGCCGAGCGCCGACTCGACCATGCGGGCGAAGTCGATTTCCGACGCGAAGTGTCCGATGTCGAGTACCGCAACACCCAAATCTTCGGCGTGCCTTGCATCGTGATACTTCAGGTCGCCGGTCACGAGCATCGCATCGCCGAGTCGCGCAGCCTTCTCGATGAGCGACGCCCCCGCGCCCGTGCAGATCACGGCCCTGCGAACGAGGCGATCGAGCGGGCCCGCGCCGACGACGCGCCGTGCGCCGGTGACCTGTCGGAGCGTCGTCGCCAGTTCCCTCGGAACAACCGGCTCCGCAAATGTCCCCACGCGAGCCACGCCGTCGCGTCGCGGATTCGAGCGCAGCGGATAGACATCGTATGCGACTTCTTCGTACGGATGCGCGGCAACCATCGCCGCGACGACCGCGCCCATCCGATGTTCGTCGATCAGCACCTCGAGACGGGTCTCGTTCTCGCGCGCCAGTTCGCCGAGGGCTCCCGCGAACGGACTCGCCCCGGCCTCGGGAAAGAATGTCCCCGTGCCATCGAGCTGAAACGAGCAGCACGAGTAGTTGCCGATCACCCCCGCGCCGGCTGCGAACATCGCCATCGACACCTCGTGCACGCGGTCCGGCGGAACGAAGGTGACCAGCTTGAACTGCGTCGTGCGCGCCGTCGGCTCCAGCGGACGCACGTCGGTCAGTCCGAGCGAGTTCGCGAGACGATCGTTGAGTCCGCCCTCGGCCCAGTCGGCGTTGGTGTGAATGACAAAAATCGCAACGTCCCGACGCACGGCATCGGCGATGAGCGCTCCCACCGGGCGGTCGAAACGAATCGCGGAAAGCGGTTTGAAGAGCAACGGATGATGCGTGACGAGAAGGTTCGCGCCGATGCGCGCGGCTTCTCCGATCGTTTCCGCCGTCGCCTCGAGCGCCGCGGCGACACCCCGCGCCTCGGCGCCCGGCGATCCGACGAGCAGCCCCACGTTGTCCCATTCCTCGGCGAGCGTCGGCGGATAGAGAGAGTCGAGTCGCGAAATGATGTCGCCGATCGTCGTCACGACAGCATCCCCCTGGCGATGTGCGAAGAAAAAAAACGCATCGGAATCTTCCGATGCGTCGCTTCGCGGAACAAAGCCATGCTCACATCCCTTGTCAAATCGAGCCGACTCATATCGAGCCAAGTCATATCGTGCGTGGGCCCAGCAGGACTCGAACCTACGACCAACCGGTTATGAGCCGGCAGCTCTACCAACTGAGCTATGGGCCCGCTCGGCCTCGTGCTTCCAATCGGACGTCGGACCGCGCTCGGCTCGTCGGCCTCGCGAAGGTCCGTCTCAACTCTCCATGAACGCGCGCAGTTTCTTGCTGCGACTCGGATGACGCAGTTTGCGCAGCGCCTTGGCTTCGATCTGCCGAATGCGTTCGCGCGTGACCGCAAAGTCCTGTCCGACCTCTTCCAGGGTGTGGTCCGAGCGTTCGCCGATCCCGAACCGCATGCGAAGAACTTTTTCTTCTCGCGGAGTCAACGTCGCGAGCACCTTGCGCGTTTGGTCGGCGAGGTTCGCCTGCATGACGGCCTCGGCCGGGCTGACCACCTTCTTATCCTCGATGAAGTCGCCGAGATGGGAGTCTTCCTCCTCGCCGATCGGCGTTTCGAGCGAAATCGGCTCCTTCGCAATCTTGAGAACCTTGCGCACCTTGTCGAGCGGCAGGTCCATCTTCTCCGCGATCTCTTCCGGCGTCGGTTCGCGACCGATCTCCTGCACCAGATAGCGGCTTGTGCGCACGAGCTTGTTGATCGTCTCGATCATGTGCACGGGAATGCGGATCGTGCGCGCCTGATCGGCGATCGCGCGCGTGATCGCCTGACGGATCCACCACGTCGCGTAGGTCGAGAACTTGTACCCGCGCTTGTACTCGAACTTGTCCACGGCCTTCATGAGGCCGATGTTGCCCTCCTGGATGAGATCCAGGAACTGCAATCCACGGTTCGTGTACTTCTTGGCGATCGACACCACGAGCCGCAGGTTGGCCTCGATCAGCTCGGTCTTCGCCTGCGACGCCATGCGCCGGCCGGTTTCCGCCTCGGCCACGATGGCGCGCAGCGGCCCGACTTTTTGCATCGCGTCCTTTTCGATCTGCCGCGTGAGCTGCTCGGCGTCCTTCCACTCCTTCTCGTAGTGGAGCATCAGATCGACATCGAGCTTCTTCTGCCGGCAAACCTTGCGGAACTCCTTCATCTCCGCGGTGAGCCGAATGGTCTTGCGGAATTCCGTCGCCGTGAGGGCGGTTTTCTTGAGGATGTGGTCGTGACGCTTTTCCTGTTCGTGAATGAACCGGTACAGCCGCACGTGGTGGTCGATGATGCGGTTGACGACGGTCTCGCTCAGATTGATCTCCTCGAGGATCTTGAACGTGCTCGCCCGGGCGCGGTTGATGCGCTTTTTCAGGTTCGAGCGTTCCGTCTGGCTGAGCCGACGTTTGGCGATCGCCGTCATGTCCGAGAGGATCTTCTCGTCGTTGGCCTGGATCTTGGCGATGTTATTGATCACCCGCTGGATGATCTTGTCCTCGTTCGTGATCTCGCGTTCCTCGTCGAGGCCCTTGATGATGTCGCGAACCTTGACCGTGCCGTCGGCGAGCCGCTGCTTGAGAATGCCCATCAACTGCGATGTGAGCGGCGACGAGAGGATCGCGCGCAGGGCATCCTGCGAGCCCTTCTCGATGCGCTTGGCGATCTCGACCTCGCCCTCGCGCGTGAGCAGCGCGACCGAGCCCATCTCGCGCAGGTACATGCGGACGGGATCGTTGGTCTTGCCGATCGTGTCCGCGTCGATCTCCTCGTCTTCGTCATCGGCGGCGCTTTTCTTCTTCTCTTCCTTTTCCTTGACGGGCTGGTTCTCATCGACGATGTCGATGTCGAGCTCGTCGAACATGATCATCACGTCGTCGATCTGCTCGGACGAAAACAGGTCGGTCGGCAGCAGCTCGTTGACCTCGTCGTAGGTCAGGTAGCCGCGCTGCTTGCCCAGATCGATCAGTTGCTTGAGTTCCTTGATCTCCTTGTCCTTGGAGACCGCGGGCTCGCTCGTATTCGTCTGGACCGTCATGAGACCACCGACCCTTCCCGCGCCAGCTCGTCGATCTGCGCGCGCAGCCGCCGTTTTTCCACCATCAACTCCATTTCGCGCCCTTCATTCCCGTCGTGCCTCGCTCGATCGAGCTCGTCCGCGACCGCGTCGAATCGCCGCTTCGCGTGTTCGGTCGCCAGGCGCCGACGAAATTCGACGTACGCCAGATCGGCGCTCTTCTCCTCGATGCGATCCTCATCCATCGCCCAGCCCGCGATCTCGTCCTGCAGTTCCGAATCCTCGAGCGAACCGACGAGCTCGGCGATGCGCATCTCCCGGTCATCCTGACTTTCCAGGCAGCGTTCCACGACCAGGGAAGCCAGTTGTTTTAAATCAGGTCGGGTGAATAGATCAATCAGGCGGTCCTCGTCAAATGGGTACGCGAATCGCGGGTGGATGAGCATCAACTTCAGAATCCCTTTTTCCGCGTCGGCGCGCGGCGCCTCGCGCGCGTCGGGACGCGATGCCCCGGCCGCTTCGGGTCGTGGACGGCGCAGCGTCCGCATCTCGTGGCGGATTGCCGCCTCGGTCACCCGGGCGCGTTCCGCCACCTGCCGGATCCACGTGCTCTGCATCACGGCGTTGTGAATCTTAGCGAGCGCGGGCACGAGCGCGTTCACCGCCCTGGCGCGACCGGTAGCGTCCGACGACTGCGCCGCAAAGGCGCGATTCACGACGAACTCGAGCATCGTCGGCGCGGCGGCCACCCGCGCGGCGAATGCATCCGCGCCCTCCCGTCGCAGGAAGCTGTCGGGGTCGTCGCCCGCCGACAGAATCACGCAGCGCGGCTCGACGTCGGTGGTCGCGAACAGGTCCATCGCGCGCTCCATGGCTTTTTGGCCGGCCTCGTCGGCGTCGAAAACCAGAAACACGTTGTTCGTCGAACGAAGCAGCCGGCGGACGTGATCCTCGGTGAGCGCCGTGCCCAGCGCGGCGAGCGATTCGGAGAAACCGTATTGGTGCAGCATGATGACGTCGAGGTTGCCCTCGCAAAGAATCGCGCGGCCTGCGCGGCGAATGCCGTCAGTCGCCAGATCGAGGCCGTAGAAATTCTGGCCTTTCGTGAAGATCCGGCTTTCGCTCGAATTGATGTACTTGGCCTTGTCGTCGCCGACGAGCACGCGACCGGAAAACGCGATCACCTTCCCGGCCGTGTTGCGGATCGGGAACATGAGCCGTCCGCGAAAGCGATCGTAAAATGTCCCCTTCTCGCTCTTCACGAGAACGCCGGCGTCGGCGGCGCGCTCCGGCGTGAATCCCCGGGAACGCAACGCGCCGGACAGAGCGTCCCAGGAATCCGGCGCGAAACCGAGCCCGAATCGGCGGCCCATCTCGGGGTCGATCCCTCGCCGATGCAGATAGTCGCGCGCGAGGACGCCCTCGTGCTCGGCGGTCAGGCAGCGCCGGAACCAGTCCGCGGCGAAATCGTTGATCGCGAAAAGCTGCTCACGCAGCCCTTTGGGTTCTTCGGACCCGCCGATCTCGAATTGGATCTGGATTCCGACCTGATCGGCGAGCAGGCGCAGCGCCTCGACGAACTCGACGCCGTGATACTCCATGACGAACTTCACGACGTCGCCGCCCTTGCCGCAACCGAAACACTTGAAAATCTGGCGGTCGGGATTGACGTGAAAGCTCGGCGTTTTCTCCTGATGGAACGGGCACAGTCCCACCTGCGCGCGGCCCGCGCGGCGAAGCGGCACGACGCGACCGACGACCTCGACGATATCCGCGCGACGGCGGATCTCCTCGATTTGATGTTCAGATACCCGCGCCATCGAACCAACTCCCGACACCGGAACGGGTTAGAGCTGGATCACGTCCATCAGTTTCTGAAAGAACGCCGTTGCGAAGGGCGCGAGGAACGACCCTTTCACGCCCGCGGCGACCTTGGGCGACACCGCGCCCTTGACGATCACCGCCAGAATCACACCCACGCCCAGAAAACCCTTCGCGCCGCCGAACGCGGCGCCCAGCGCGCGGTTCGCGCCGGTCAGGTCGAGTTTCTTCGCACCCTTCGACAGCATGACGCCGACCGACGCGAAGCCGAAGGTCGTCACCAGGAAGAGCAGCAGAAAGGCCGCGAAACGTCCCAGCCCCGCGTTCACGCCCAGCATCTTCGAGAACCACGATCCGATCGGACCGTACAGGTTGGTCGACAGAAAAATCGCGACGATGAAGCCGAGAAAGGTCAGGAACTCGTTGAAGAATCCCTTGACGTATCCCTTACCGGCAAAAATCGCGACGACGACCAGAATGACCAGGTCGATATACGGCATGAATCGTTCGTGACCCGAGAAAAAGACGCTCGATTGAGGGGACTCTACAGGCGGGCCAGAGCTTTTTCAACCTGCTCCTTGATCCGCTTCCCGTCCGCGGCTCCCGCCGCTTTCGCGATCACCGCCTTCATCACCTTGCCCATGTCGCGCGGCGACGTCGCACCCGTCTCGCGAACCGCCTCGTCCACCAGCGACACCAGTTCTTCGTCCGTCAGTTCTTTCGGCATGTAGGCATCGAGCACCGCGATCTCGGCGGCTTCGGTCGCGGCCAGATCCTCGCGACCCGCCTTGCGATACGCCTCGATCGAATCCCTGCGCTGGCTGACGGCCCGCTTCAAAACGGAAAGGGCGTCCTGTTCGGACAGGTCGCCCTTTTCGATCTTCACCTTGTTCAGATCGGACTTGACCATGCGCAGAACCGAGACCCGAACGGTCTCGTGGCTTTTCATCGCGGCAATCAGATCCTGATTCACCCGTGCGAGCCAATCGGTCACGGCCGTCCCCTCCGAAGGATTACGTGCGCTCCAGCTTGCGGAGCTTCTTGAGCAGGCGCTTTCGGGCCGCGGCGGCCTTGCGCTTGCGACGCACGCTCGGCTTTTCGTAAAACTCCCGTTTGCGAACTTCCGACAGGATGCCGGCCTTTTCGCACTGACGCTTGAAGCGCTTCAAAGCGCTTTGAAGCGGCTCATTTTCACGAGCACGAACTCCAGCCATGCGTACGGATCCCTCCC
>JADLEX010000067.1 GCA_020845895.1 Deltaproteobacteria bacterium
ATCTGACGTACGAAATCGTTCCGGATGGGATATTCATGCGCCTCGACGCACCCGGACCGAGGAGCGGGCCGGAGCGCCCTTTCGTGGAGATCACCGCTCCAGTCGCCGACAAGATCGACGCGTCGGGGTTCATCTGGCGCATAGCGAGGATGTACGAGCGTGCGAGGGATGACCGTCCTATCGAAAAAGGAGAAAAGAACCGATATATCCACTACGAGGGTGATTTCGAGGAATACGCGCCGTGGAGCAAGAAGGCGATCAAGGGAAAGATCCTGCCCAAATGGTTCCACGGGCTGATCGACGATACGTTCGTGGAGATCGAATACGACCTTCCGACAACGCCGACGGCGCGCGTGCGATTGACATTTGGATCTGCGGACGGCGAGAACTTCCACGTGGAGCACATGCTGTCCAGCGGCACGTCGAACTCGCACCGATTTCAGATTGCGGAGCGCATCCCATTCGAAAAAGCGATGGGACGCGCACTGGACAACCGCGACCAAAGCGCGTTTTCGAGCCTTCTGGCATTCTGGTGCTATCAGTCGTTCAACAATCCCGGAGACCCGAACAGCACCATCGAAGATTTTCCTTCGGGCCTGATGCTCGATCTCGATCCGGCCGTCACCGAGGCGAATATCCGGGACGCCGCGACGTGGGACCACGTGACGATTTCCGTCGTCGGGACAGGCGAGATTTCAATTTCTAGAATTTGGTACGTTCTCAACACAAAAACGATTCTGGATACCAGATCATCTCCACCGGGTTATGAACGACCTTTGCCGGAATATCGTGAACGCCCTCGTCCTTTAGCGCTTTCCGTGTTTTTCAACAGCACAATCATTGATGCTGGCACTCCGTTACATCTTTCGAATTGGATCAAGACGTTTCGCGTGAATCAGTGCGGTTACACCCCGTCCGCCATCACGTACGATACGGCATTTTCCAAAGATCCGTTGTATGTCGCGGCCCTTCGAATCGGGCACACGTGGCGACCGGAGTATCCCAAGAAATGGCGGATCTACTTCGCGCCGAACGGCGTGGAGTGGTGGTGGGCGGCACCCCCGTGGTGGTGCGGCGAGTTTGCGTACTGGGTGTTGACGAACTCCAACTGGGAGTTTGCCGGAGAACTCGAGTGGTACGTGGAACAGCAAGGACTCGATATCGATTCCCCGGACATTGTGGCGTTCATGAAAACGAAGGATGTGTGGATATCGGCGTCGACAGAGGATCGGTTCTTGCCGTTTGACGAACTTCAACGCCATATTCGAAGCGGTTACTACTACGCACACGACAATGGGTATGCTCATTCAGGATTTTTCATCGAGTGGCAGTCGATCTCTGCGACCGAAATGTCGTTTTTCGCGATAAACGGAAACAATGGAGATGTTTGTTGTCGTCGCGAATGCGAGGTGGTTGATAAACGCCAGATCGGAGGCAGACCGGAAATAATGTGGAGAGAAGCTCCAGAAGGAGCGGAAGAAAATGGCGGATTCGGAATAGTCGGAGAATTTATTGTTTACTACAATCGTTTAATGACAAGGAGGTGAAGAGAGTTATGAAAAAAATACTAATATTAATCGTCTTCACAGGTGGATTTATTTTTGTGATGAAAAGTGAAGGACAGATTGAAAATTCAGTATGCCATTCCAAGGTCAGCGTCTTAAAGTATGTCGACGAAGACATGATTGTTTCTGGCGCTTACACCATCAATCGAGAAAATCCGCCATTTGGGATGATACTGGAATCCAAAGATAAATTCATTTCTTCAGAAGTTGATGAAAACATCTCTTTGCAATATTACTTGAGGAGAGTCAACGACGTTGAGAAAGTATTTGACGTTATCATTCTTATTGGAAGCGCGTTTCCCTACGGAATATACTATCCCGATGAATTTTCGGATTACGAAGCGGGCGTGGGTCCGGCGCTCATTTTATACGAACCAGGATTTTTAAATGTGAAGTCAATTGACGTTTGCAAATTCGAAAATACATATTATTGTAGTTTTAGTGATTATTTTGGTGGATACGTATGGATTTCTCATCAAGAAAAAGATTACTTGATACCTGGACTGCTTGACAGCAGTTCGGCCGGCCTGCGGAATAAACATTTTCTGGGAATAGTAGGAAATTCGCCTTACGAAGACGAGTCAATCGTGTTTGGCGTCGATCTCATTGATTTGGAAATGAAGAGCATATATTTTATGAAACGCTATGACACATTCAGTGGCACTCATCGTTTTTTACGGATTATCCAAATTGAGGGCGACGAGTTTTATTCGGTGGGCATGAACTGCACTGAACGCAGTTCGGTGTGGGCGGGCGATCCCTATCGCGACTGCGCTGAATCGAATTTTTCGGTGATTCGCGCCGCTGTTCAGGACCCCAACGACCACGCGGACGACCCCATCTGGAGCTACGTTCTCGACAACGTCGGCGGCGGCGTCGATATCGGCGTGGAATTGGCTGAGGTGTCGGACGGCGAAGTGATTGCGGCGGGGATCGCGTCGCGTGTGGGCGGAGCGATGGATGTCTTCGTCGTGCGCCTCTCTCCGGACGGCGAGGAGCGCTGGCAGTACCGACACGAGTTGCCGGGCGCGGGGGCGACCGAGGAGATGTCGATGACGATCGACGGCGACGAAAGTCTCTCGCTGGTCGGGACCTTCGTCGACGACACGGGCCACAAGGGCGCGTGGCGGCTGGACCTCGACGGCGACGGCGGCGTGATCGGCGAGGCCACAGTGGGTGGCCTGCCGCTTCTTGGTGAAAAAGTCGGCTGGGCGGCGCTGTCGCCTGCGGGCGAGATCTGGATCGCGGGCACGGCGCCCGGCGAGGGCGACGACGCGGGCGACGCGTGGATGGGCCGGTTTGACGCCACGGGCGGCGAAATTTGGACAAAATCGTGGTCTCCCGAACCGGGACTCAAGGACCGGCTCGACAAGGCGACGCTCTCGCCGAGCGGAGGCATGTGCGTCGGGCTCGGCTCGGTGAACCCCGATCTCGGGGATCGCGAGGACGCCGTCTTTGCGTGCTTTGACGCAACCGGCGAGCTCATCGGCCAGCAGCGCGTCAACCTGCCCGAATGCGATTGGCCGCCGGACCTGCCCGATGACGACGGGCCGGACGACGACGCGGCTGACGACGACACGACGGACGACGACGACGACACGATTCCTTCCGACGATGATGACGCGGCCGATTCGGACGACGATGACTCCGACGGCTGCTGCGGGTGCTGACATGCGAGACTCAAGGGTAGATTCGCCGGGGGAGCCTCCGGGAACCCGCGATACTTCGAGACCTCGCGAGGGACTCCGTGAACTCGGCGGCGGCGTGGATCGCCTGTGTTCCGCAGTGATCCTGTTGCGATAGATCGCCGAATCGCGCGACGACGACGCTCACGCGGAATTCCTGCTTTCGGTTTGGCGCTCACCCCTGCGGACGCAATACGCGGCAGAATCGCCCCGCCGCGCAACCCATGTTCCCGTCCCGCCATTGTGCTAGAATCCGGCCCGAACTATGGGGAGACTGCGATATGACCAGCGTCCGTCGGTGGTTTGGCTTGGCGATCTTCACGGCGATCGTGATCGCCCTCGCGACCGGGTGCGCGGGCGGCGGCGACGATGATGACGATACGGATTCCGTTCTCGATGACGAAACCGGCGACGACGACGATGACGACGCCGGCGGCCCGGTGGACGACAACGCCCGCGAGGACGAGCCCGTGGCTCTCATTGTCACGAACGCCGACATGGCGGATGCGTGGACGACGCTGGCCGACTGGAAGGACCGCACCGGGCTGCGCACCGATGTCGTGACGATCGACGATGCGATCGGTTCCGGGGCGAGCGCCGCGGACCTTCAGGACTACCTCGCGGGGCGCGCGGCCGAGGGGGTGCGTTACGTGCTGCTGGGCGGAGACGCCGATGTGATTCCGTATTTTCGCGGCTACAGCGAGGTCTGGGCGCTCGAGGACTATTTCGGCAACGCGCCGATCGAGACCTACTTCGAGGAACTCGACCTGAATTGGGATGCGGACGGCGACGGCACGGCGGGCGAGGAAGACGAGGACATTTCGCTCGGGGATCTGCGCGATCCCGAGATCGCCGTTGGTCGCGTGCCGGTTCAGACCGCCGACGAGGCGGCGGGTTACGTGGCGAAGGCGATTCGCTACGAGTCGGGCGAAGGGGCCGTGGCCGAACGCGCGATCTCGCCGATTTTTCTCGCGGACACCGCCGCGTCGGTGCCCATCGTGGGCGACATCGACGGCGGCATGATGCACGAACCGCTGATCCACGATTACATCCCGGAAGCGATGCAGGCGACGATGCGGCGGCTCTACGGTACGGAGCTTTACGCGGATCTCGTGGGTGCCGAGGTGGGGACGACGGATCTCGTGCGCGAGGCGTTCGAAAACGACGGCTACACGTATTCGGTGACGAACACGCATGGCGACTACAACTGGCTGACGCTGCTCATGAGCCGGACGTTCGCGAAGAATCTTCAGAACGAGGTGCCGTTTGTGTTCGTGACCACGTCGTGCCTGTCGGGCAATTTCGCGGACAAGGCCTACGACAACGGGGACAACCCGCCGCAGGACGGCGACAACGACGACTCGGTTGCCGAGATTCTCGTTAATAACCCGGACGGCGGCGCGGTGGCGTACATCGGCAACGCGCTCATCGGGCTCGGCCCGGTCGGCGGAGTGCAGTTCAACCACGCGCTCACGCGCTCGATCTTCGTGGAAGGCGACGCCATCTTGGGTGACGCGCTGATGAACGCGCGACGCACGCTGTGGTCGGAGGTCGCGTACGTCACCCTCGGGGAAGGACGCGTGAACTTTCCGATGGACATGTTCCCCGGTGCGGAATGGTACACGCAGCGCTCGGTGCTGCTGATGGGCGATCCCATGCTGCGCATCTGGACCGATACACCCGGCACGCTGGATCTGTCGGTGCACGATTCGCTGGAAGCGGGTTACGAAACGATCGGCGTGACGGTTGAGTTGGACGGCGCGCCGGCTTCGGGCATCGACGTGGCTCTCTCGGTGCGGGGTGGGGTGCTGGTTCGCCACTCGACCGACGCCGACGGCGCGGCCGAGTTCGCCGTGAATCTCGCGTCTGGGGATATGGTCGCCATCACGGCGTATGGCGCGAATCTGGTGGCCTCGACGACCGAGTACATGGTGCCCTGACCGGGGAATACACCGTGCCCTGACCGCTCGTCAGGAGCCGGGAACGGCGCGGGCGTTCGTCGGGTCGAATGCGCCAACACGCGAGAAAATCGAGGATTTCCCCCTCAGAAATTTGAGGCGACGCCAAAAATCTGATGCTATTTGCGCGGGGTTTTTCGGAGCGGATTTCGCTAACTGACCGAAATATCGACGAATGGTCATGAGGAACGGGTTTTGCTAGATATTTCATTGGTAATGGGCCTCGGTGGATCCTCTCGGTCACCGGGTTTTCGGTTTGAACGGACGTGTGCTCTTTTTGGAGGCTTGCAGATCATGCCATGGGCGAAATGGACACGGCGAATTTTCCCGGGAGTGCTGATCCCCGTCCTCGCCATCTGGATGCTCGCCATCGCGGGTTGCGGAACGGAGGGTTCGACGAGCGATGACGAGATCGGATCTGTTGAGCAGGGTCTCGTGCGCTGCGGCGACTGCGACGACGTGCTCGACTGGGTGCGTCTCGTGACCACCGATCAGGTTTTTCGCGCCATGGAATTGAACTACCAGCAGACCGTCGATTCCTGGTCGAACTGGGACGACGGCGGTTGGTGGGGCGATGACGATGCCGGCGACGACGACTGGTTCGGCGGCGATGACGACGAGACGCCGACCGACGGCGATGACGCCGGTGACGACGATGGCGACGCCGCCGATGACGATGGCGGCTCGACCGACGACGACGACGGCGCCTCGGAAGGCGACGACGATGACGACGACTTCTCCGACACCAACACGCAGGAAGAAAACGTTGACGAAGCCGACATCGTGAAGACGGACGGCTCGTATCTCTATCTGCTCGCGGGCGGGCAGCTCCTGATCTACGACCCCAGCCCCGCCGAGGACCTGCGCGAGCTTTCGCGCGTCGACATCCTCGGCAAGACGCACGAGATGTTCTTCTACGAAAACTTCGTGGTGGTTTTCTCGCGCACGCATCCGCAGGACATCGCGGATGACGTGTTCCAGAGCGTGCCCCGCGACGAACTGCTGTACGACATCCTCGTCGTGACCATTTACGACATCAGCGACACCTCGAATCCGGTCGAAATCCGCCGCATGTACATCGAGGGCGGATACCTGAGTTCCCGCCGGATCGACGAACAGATCCGCATCGTGGTCGAGTCGTATCCGCCCGGCCCGCAGGTCGAAACCTGGGTCGATCCCTGGCAGTACGAGGAGAACGGTGATCTGGATGAGGAAGCGCTTCGCGCCGCCTACGACTCGCTGATGCAGGATAACCGCGTCATCATCGAGAGCGCGCCGCTCGAGGCGTGGCTGCCGCGTTACTTCGACGTTCAGGGCTCCGAGCGTCAGATGGGCTTCCTGTCCAACTGCGAAGACTTTTTCCATCCGCTCGACCCGATGGGCCGCGCGGTTTCGTCGCTCGTGACCCTTGACCTTGGTCTGCCCGGCCAAAAGCAGCCCGACGTGGCGCTTCTCTCCGACGGCACGCTGATTTACGGCTCGACCGCGGCGATCTACATCGCGGGCGACGCGCAGACCGCGTTCGAGTGGACCGGCGAGGACACGGCCCGCTCGATGATCCACAAGTTCGACATCAGCGGCGACGCCGGGCAGGCCCAGTACACGGGCAGCGGCGAAATCGAAGGTTGGGTCCTCAACCAGTTCTCGATGGGCGAAAGCAAGGACGGCGACCTGCGCGTCGCGTCCACGTCGGGTTGGTGGGGCGACAATCTGAGCAACCACGTTTACGTTCTTCGCCAGGGCGAGGGGCAACTCGACGTGATCGGGCACCTCGGCGGGATCGCTCCGGGCGAGCAGATCATGAGCGCGAGTTTCATGGGCGATCGGGGTTACATGGTCACCTTTGTGCAGACCGACCCGCTCTTCACGCTCGACGTCAGCGATCCGACCGATCCGCGCATCGTGGGCGAGCTGCACATCCCGGGCTTCTCGACGTATATCCACCCCTTCGATGACGACCACATCCTGACGATCGGGCAGGACGGCGACGAATGGGGTTCGACGGGCGGCGTGGTGCTGCAACTGTTCGACATCTCCGACTTCGCCGACCCGCAAATCGCGTACAAGCAGGTCGTGGCCGAGGGATGGAGCGGCGACTCCGAAGCGCTGCGCGACCACAAGGCGTTTCTCTACTACGAGCCCAAGGACCTGCTGGCGATTCCGCTGACCGAGTACGGCTGGGACGACTGGACGGACGATGACTGGGGCGACGACGACTGGGACGGCGGCGAAGAAATTTCGCCTGACGAGACCGAACCCGTCGCCGCTGACGACGACGGCCCACGCACGGGCGTGGTTGTTTATCGCGTCACACCCGACGCCGGTTTCACGCTGCTCGGGTTCGTCGATCACACGGCCTATCTGCCGGAAGAGGGCGAGGACACCCTGTGGAGCCTGCCCATCGCGCACCGGTCGGTGGTGATCGGCGACTATCTCTATACGATCTCCGACGCTGCGATTGTCGCTTCGCTCATCACCGGCGTCGAAGAAGCGGCGCACGACGACCTGCCCTACGAAAACCCGTGGGACGACTACTGGGACGACCCGTGGACCGACGACGGGTGGACCGACGGTGGCTGGGAAGGCTAAAGAGCCGTTCGAGGACGAGTTCGCGGCGAGGGGAGGGGATCGGCGATGGGCCGATCCCCTTCCGCATTGGCCGGGCTTCGGAAAGTTTCGCGCGGTTCTTCTTTACCGAACCCGGTCGTTTTGCTAATCTCCGTCGCCCAAGGCATCCGGCTCGCTCGGCCGATTCCCGTTCAACTCCCGGAGGTTTCCCGTGCGTTTCGCGCCCCTGTTCCGACCCGTGCCGGACCGGGCTATGCGCGTGGCGGGATTTTTGTCGGGGTCTGGGACGAATCTGGTCAGGATTCTCGAACACGAGCGACGCCTCGACGCGTCGCGCGGGTGTAGCCCCTATCGTGTGGTCGTGATTTTCACCGACAACGCCGCGAGCAACGCCGGCGCGATCGGCGAGCGATTCGACATTCCTGTTGTCACCAACGACATCATGGAATTCTACCGGTCGCGGGGCCACGCCGACAAACGCGACCTCACATTGCGCCCGGCGTTCGATGAAAGCACCATCGACCTTCTGCGCGAAATTCCGATCGACGTGGTCGCGCTCGCCGGATACATGAGCATCGTCACGAAGCCCCTGCTCGAGCGGTTCCCCGGGCACATGATCAACGTGCACCCGGCGGACCTGTGCGTGCGGGATGGGAATCGGCGTCTTTACACCGGTGCGCGGGCGGTGGATGTCGCCATCGCGGCGGGGGAACGCCATCTGCGTTCCTCGGTGCACATCGTGCGCGCGGCGGTCGATTACGGCGAGGTTCTTTTGCGTTCCGCGCCGATCCCCGTGCATCTTCCCGCCGGAGAGTCTTCGGCGGATCTCGTGCGCCCCGAACGCAGGTCGGATCTGCGTCGTATCGCCGACGAACATCAGACCCGGTTGAAGGAGCGCGGCGACTGGGAGATCTTCCCCCGCGCGCTGGAGTGGATCGCGGACGGTCGATACGGATTTGACGAGATGGGCGGATTGTGTTTCGACGGCGGGAGTGCGCCGTCGGGGGTGCTGTTGGACGAGCGAGGCGAGGCGACAATCGCCTCCGGAAAGGATTTGTGATGCCGGGCAATGTGGTCGAAAAGATCGACCGATTCGTGAAGGTGCGTCGTGTGCTGATTTCGGTTTTCGACAAGACGGGGCTGGAGTCATTCGTCCCCGAACTCGTGCGTGTCGTCCCCGATGTGAAGATTCTTTCGACGGGCGGCACGTACGCGTCGATCGCGAAGATCCTCGGTACGCGCGCCGGGGCGATCCTGCAGCAGGTGAGTGACTACACCGGCCAGCCGGAGACGCAGGGCGGCCTCGTGAAAACGCTCGACTTCAAGATCTATCTCGGACTGCTCACCGAGACTTACAACCCGTCGCATCAGGCGGATCTCGCGCGCACGGACGCGTCGCCGATCGACATGGCCATCGTGAATCTCTATCCCTTCGCGGCGGTGATCCAGAGCGATTCGGCCACGGTGGAAGAAGCGCGGGCGAACATCGACATCGGCGGGCCGTGCATGATCCGCGCCTCGGCGAAGAACTATATTCGCACGGCGAGCGTCACCGATCCCGCGGACTACCCGCGGATCATCGAGGCGCTCGAGGAGAACGATGGAGCGCTGGATCTGGATCTGCGGTTCGATCTCGCGAAAAAGGCATTCGCACACACGGCTGAGTACGACGCGACGATCGCGGGCTATCTCGGCGTGGCGACCTCGAATTCGGTTCGTGATTGCTATGCGATGGTGGAGTGAACGATGGCGGACGATCTGAAAAAGGCCTATCGCACGATTCTCGAGGACCACTTTCCGGACAAGATGCGCATCGTGTTCGGCGGGGCCGCGCGCGAGCAGACGCTGTTTTACGAGCGCGTCACGTGGGACATCGAGGGCGAACGCAGGGGACTTCGCTACGGCGAGAACCCCGGGCAGGAAGCCGCGCTCTATCGTCACGTCAACGGCAATCTGACGCTCGGCGCGGTGACGAGTATCGCGCCGGGTCGCTGGCTCGCGTCCGATGTCGAGCTGCTGCAATCGGGCAAGCACCCGGGCAAGATCAACATCACCGACGCCGACAACGCGCTCAACATCATCCGCTATTTCACGGATCGTCCGTGTGTCGCGATCATGAAGCACAACAACCCGAGCGGAGTTGCGCTGGGGGCATCGCCCGCGGAGGCATACGTTCGCGCCGACATGGCCGACCGCGTCGCGGCGTTCGGCGGGTGCATCGCGTTCAACCGGGCGGTCGATCGCGAGGCTGCGGACGAGATTGCGAAGCGTTACGCCGAGGTGGTGGTCGCGCCGGAGTTTGAAGACGGCGCGATGGAGATTCTCACGCAGAAAAAGAATCTGCGGATTATGCGGATCGCGCGGATGGACCGGCTGCACGAGTTCGTCGCCCAGCCCTTCGTCGATTTCAAGAGCATGATCGACGGAGGCCTCGTGGCGCAGTGGTCGTACACGCCGCAGGTGCGCACGCGCGAGGGGCTCGTTCCCGCGACGACGTCCTACAAGGGCCAGACGTTCGCGATTCGGCGCAAGCCGAGCGAGCAGGAACTCGATGACATGCTCTTCGGCTGGCTCGTCGAGTCGGGCGTGACGAGCAACTCGGTGATCTACGTGCGCGACGGCGTGACGATCGGCATCGGCACCGGCGAGCAGGACCGCGTGGGCGTCGCCGAGATCGCGCGCGACAAGGCGTATCGCAAGCTCGCGGACCGCATCTGCTTCGAGCGCATGGGGTTGTCGCTGTACGAACTGATCGCGAAAAACCCGCAACGTGCCGAGCAGATCCAGCGGGACGCGGCGGAACTCAAGGGCGGGCTGCAGGGCTCCGTGATGATCTCCGACGGGTTCTTCCCGTTCCGCGACGGCATCGAGGTCGGACTGCGAGAGGGCGTGAAAGCCATCGTGCAGCCGGGCGGCTCGATCATGGATTGGGATTGCATCGAGGCCTGCAACGAAGCCGGCGCGACGATGGTGTTCACCGGCGAGCGTTCATTCAAACACTGACGGGATTCGCCGATGAAGCTCAACAACATCAATCTTCAGACGATGGGCGAGTTCGCCTCGGCGGTTTCGGCCGACCCCGCGAAGGCGCAAATGCGCAAGCGCGCCGAGGGCGAGTGGAACTTCGCCGACGGCGAGCCGCAATTTCGCGCGGTGATGCCCCACGCGGCGGGTCAAACGACCGTCCAATCCGATTTCGCGCCGCCGATGGGCGGCGCCGGGCTCGCACCCGACCCGATCCAATATTGCCTGTTCGGTCTGTGTGCATGCTATACGGGCACCTTTGTGCAGATCGCGGCGGAGCAGGGCGTGGCGCTGCGCCGCGTGAAGACCGTGGTCGAGAATCAGATCGATCTCACGCGCGCGTTCGGACTCTCGCAAAATCCCATGGTCAAGGCCGTGACGATCACGATCGATGTGGATGCCGATGCGCCGCGCGAGGTGATCGAGCGCATCAAGGCCGAGGCCGCGAACAAGTGCCCCGGCGTGTACTGCGTTTCGAATCCGATCCCGCTCACGATCGAACTCGCCTGAGCGATCCGCGGATCGCGGCAAAACAATTCGGGCGCCCACGGGGGCGCCCGAAGTCGTTGGTCTCGCGCCGATCAGAGATCGACGCAGATATTGGTCAGCTTGTTGCTCAGGTTTCCGTTTCCGTCGGTGACTTCGACGTCCGCGCACAGATCCACGATGATTCCGGTGAGGTCGACGGGGATGCCGTCGATTTCGACCGGATTATCGCAATCGGGCGCGCTGGGCGGGCCGTCGGTGAAGTCGTCGAAGAAGATTTCGTAGTCGCCGAAAAACGGCACGTGCGTGCCGGAGAGCCATGTGAACACCTGACCGCCCGACAGATCGTTGTCCTCGTCGCAAACAGACCAGACCAACTGATGCGTGAAGGGTTTGTCGGGAGGCGCCTCGCGCCAGAACCCGTTGCTGAGCCGCGGCGGATTGTTGCCCGGGGGATCGTAGCCCTCGCACCCCTGGCCGAGCGCGACGAGTTCCGCGTCGCAACCGACGAGGTTGAAGCCCACGGCGCTGTAGTGCACCTGGAGTTCACCGGAGTCCGACGCCCGCGTGATGCGGATCGTGAGCGAGCGGTTCTCGCCCTCGAGCGGACTGCACACGCCCATGACGTAGTTGCTGCGCGACCAGTCGTCGATGAGATTGGAGATGGTCTCGAACGCCTCGCCGAGATCCGACGAGTCGTCCACGTTCACGAAGTTCGACGGGCTGCTGGCGAGTTCGGCCACGTCTTCCTGGTTGTAGTCGCCGTTGATGCCGATCGTGTACGACATCACACTCGACTCGGCGAGCTTGGCGAGCACGTACGCGCGCAGCTCCTCGGCGTCGCCGGTCTCGTGCGTGCCGTCAGTGAACAGCACGAGATTGCGCGAGACGAGATCCTCACCGAGACCCTCCAGTTCGACGAGATCGAGTCCGTTCGCAAACGCTCCGTAGAGGTTCGTCGAACCGCGTCCGGGTTCAGAGCGCAGCGTGTTGATCGTGGCATAGAGCGTGGCGGGATCGTCGGTGAAGTCCTGCACGAGTTCCGAAGCCTCGGAACTGCCGAACGCGTAGATGCCGACCGAGTGCCGGAAGTTTCCGGTCTGCGCCTCGACCAAACCTTCGACGAAGATCTCCGCGCCGTCGAGCACGTCGTCGAGACGATCGTTCTCGACGATGGAGTTGGACATGTCGAGGATCAGGATCGTGTAGAACTCGAAATTCATCGCCTCGACGAACGACGACGAGCCGCCCTCGGACTGGAAGGGTTCGCCGGTCTCATCGTTGATGACCTCGAAGTTGTCGTCCGTGATGTCGGGAACGGGATCCCCGTCGCAGGTCTGGATCGTGAATGTCGTTCTCACGCCGGCCGGTTCGCAGACCTCGGCGTTTCCGCGCATCTCGAGAATGAACCCGGGGCAGGTGTCGTCATCGTCGTCATCGGTGTCGTCGTCCTCGGCGTCGTCGTCGCCTCCGCCGTCATCATCGACGCCGAGATCATCATCATCGTCGTCTCCCTCCTCATTGGTGCCGGATACCGAGCACGAACATCCCGGTAATCCGATCAGGGTCAAGCACACGAGCGCCAGCAACAGCGTCATCGCTACCTTTGGCATGCCTTCCTCCGAATTGAAAAAACGCAGACTCTCGAACCGAAACCGCGTAAATACATACATACCACACACCCGACGGATTATGCTAGAAGAAAAATGCGGATTTGAATGTGGAGAGACGAACATGACGGATTTGCGCCTCTTTTTCGCCGCGTGGCTCCTGGCGGCCTTGTGCGTTGCGTGCGGCGGCGGTTCCGGCGATTCCGGAGGGTCATCCTCCGATGACGACGTCGAGGACGACGATACCGGCACGGACGATGATTTTTCCGATGACGATCAAAGCCCGGACGACGACGACACCGACGACGACACCGATGATGACGACGACGACGACACGTGGTCGCCCGGTGACGAATACATCGAAATGCTGGAGGTCGATGGCGATGTCCGATTGCGCACAAAAGTTTTTCTTCCGGACAGTGTTCCCTCAAGCGGAGTACCGGCGGTCATGACGCGCACGCCATATCGTCATGCCGACAGCGATAGCAATTATGAAGCGCGCGCGCGGGCGTTCGTCGACGACGGTTACGCATTCGTGCTGCAGGATTGCCGAGGCCGGGGGGAATCCGAAGGTGAGTTCGCCGCGTACGTCGACGAGATCGACGACGGTGTCGCCACGAGCGACTGGATCACCGACCAGTCGTGGTCGAACGGCGCCGTGGGAACGATCGGCGCGAGCTACGACGCCTACACCGCGCTCGCGGCGGCGGTGGGCAACGCGCGCGTGCGAGTGGTGATCGCCGAGGAAGCCCCGAACAACGAGACCGGCCCGCACAAAGAACGCGGAACGGTCAGCAAGGGCCGGTTGGAGTTCCTGCACACGCTCGCGACCGGCGATTGGATGTCGGACGCGCTCATCACCGAGACGACGAACATGCTGGACGTGTCCGGGGCGGATCTCGCCGTTCTGGGATCGGCCGACCCTTATTGGCAGGCGCTGGTGCAGCGCCCGAACCCCTGGGACGAGGATTGGGATGACCGGTCGCTGCTCCCCCGGGTGGCCGATATCTGCGCGCCCGTGTTGTCGATCTTCGCGATGGAGTTGCGATGGCGCGATCCCATCGAGACGTGGACCGCGCTTCGTACCGAAGCCTGCGCCACGCACTTCGACGACCAGCGGCTGATGGTGGTCCCCGAGGGACACGGCTATCACACGTACGTATTTCCCTTTCTTTCGACCAAGCCCGGCGAGCTGATGCGCGACTACGTGGACAAGTACCTCGGCGGGTACGACGTCGATTTCACAACGGTCCCGCGCGTGCAGTACGCGGCGCCCGGCGACGTGTTGTACTGGGTCGCGGATGAATGGCCGCCGGAGACGGTCGCCGACCAGATCCTGCACCTCGATCACGGCGTGTCGGGCGGAATCCTCTCGACCGCGGCCGCGGCCGACACCGATCCCGACGACGTGACCGTGGATCCCGCGACGGACGATCCGTGCGACGGGGATTTCGATTCGCTCACGTACACGAGCGAACCCGCAGGGGCTGCGTACTATCTGGCGGGCACGGTCGTCGCGGACCTCTTTGTGTCGGCGGACACCGCCGATGCGGATCTCTTTGTGGAGCTGTTCGAGATCCCCGCGGTCGGCGACCGGGTTTCCATCGCGCTCACGCAGTCGCGTCTGCGATATCGGGACGAATCGGATTCGCCGGTGGACGGCGCGATGGTGCACTGGCCGCAGGATCTCCCGCCGGTCGCCTCCAAGATCCGCGCGGGTTCGCGGCTCGCCATCGAGATTCGGCCGTCGCATTGCGGGTTTTTCGAAAACCCCAATACCGGTGAGGATCTCGACGCGCAGACGCACCGGGAATCGGTGACGATGACGGTGTTCCACGATCCGTCGCACGACTCCCGATTGATTCTGCCGATTCGGCCTTGAGGTCGAAGGAGCTTCGCCCAAAAAAATTTGCCCCGGACTGGCCGGGGCAATGGCGATGTTTCCTTGGGTCGTGCTTTGTGTGAAGGAGGGACTCCGACTCGGTTTGGCGGGGTGCCTCCCCCAGCCGGCTATTGACCGGTTGCTTCACGTCCGATCAACGATCTCCTTGTAAGCGACGTCGAAGAATTTTCGTTATGATTTACGTCAGGGCGATGTGAGAGACATCGCGAAAGCGCTCGCATCGTGCATGCCGAATTTCGCGGAGCCTTTCAAAAAAAAGAGCGCGGCCCGAAAGCCGCGCTTGCGGAAGGGAATCGGCCTCGTCAGGTGAGGAGGCTGATCACGATCAGGACCGTGAGAACGATCCCTGTCGTCAGGAACAGGATGCCGATGACGCTGGAGAAGAGGTTCGTCAGGATGTCCGGCGCTCCGCCTTTGTTCTTTTCGAGGCGGCCGTCTCGTTCCAGTCGTTCGTAGTACAGCGGCTTTTCCTCCAGAAATTTGTACTTCTGGATGCGCCCGGTGAAGATGACCGTGTCCATCGGGAATTTCGTCGGGATGAAGTGCGTGTTGAAGAAGTGCACGGTGAAGATGAAGCCCGTCGCGAGGAGCGCTTCATCCGAGTGCACGATGATGGCGACGTTGAAGATCCATCCGGGCAGGAATTTCGCCGTGACCTCGGGCATCCACAGGATGAGCCCCGAGATGCCAATGGCGAACATGCCCCAGAAGACTGCCAGGAAATCGAACTTCTCCCAGTAGGTCCAGCGGTCGAATTTCGGCATTGGACCCATGTCGAGGAACCACTTGAACATGTCGCGGAAGTCGTACCAGTCCTGCTTGCGCGGCCACAGCGAGTCGGGCGACATCAGGCGCGCCCACACATTCTTGCCGTGTTTGGGATTCAACAGAAACCGAATCGACATCACGATGGCGCCGCTGAAGAGCGTGATGAGAATCGCGGCGGCGGTGCGGTGGATGGTGCCGGCGACGTTGGCGCCGCCGAGGAACCCGATGACCGCCTTGGACCATTCCTCGTCGTTGAATTTGAGCGGCAGGCCGGTGATGGTCAGCGTGAAGAAGCACATGTTCAGGATGATGTGCATGACGCGGGCGATGGGCTTG
>JADLEX010000068.1 GCA_020845895.1 Deltaproteobacteria bacterium
AGGCGGAACACGCTGTCGCCGTCGTTTTGGTAGTTTTTGGCCGCGTTGATGCCGCCCTGCGCGGCGATGCTGTGCGCGCGCCGCGGGCTGTCCTGAAAGCAGAAATTCTTCACGTGGTAGCCGAGCTCGGCGAGGCTCGCCGCCGCGGATGCGCCCGCGAGTCCCGTCCCGACCACGATGATGTTGAATTTGCGCTTGTTCGCCGGGTTGACGAGTTTCAGATCGAACTTGTGACGGGTCCATTTGGTGTCGATCGGACCGCCGGGAATATTCGAATTGAGTGTGGCCATGACGTGGCTCCGATCAATGCAGCAAATGCAGGGGACGCAGATAAACCAGCACGGGCATGAGGCCGAAGCCGATGCCGAAGACGATCGAGATGACGAGCGCGATTTTTTCCATGTTTCGGCGGAAGCCTTCGTGCGCCATGCCGATGCCGAGCGTCTGCATCGCGCTCCAAATGCCGTGCGACAGGTGGAACGCGACGAGTGCCATCGAGACGGCGTAGTAGAGAGCCCAGCCGGGGTTTGAGAAGAGGTGGCCGACGTGATCGGCGATCTCTCCCGTGCCGCGTTTCGCCCGGAAGTTGACGAGATGCGCCACGATGAAGGCGAGCATGTAGAGACCGGACCAGATCATGAGCCGCGAGGCCCAGCGGGACTGGTCGGACTTCGCTTTCACCGCGTAGGGCACCGGCCTCGCGCGCCAATTTTCGAGCGTCACCCACACGGCGAAGACGATGTGCGTCGCGAAGACCGCGGCGAGACCGAGTTCAGCGTAGTAGAGCAGAACGCCCAGCGCGTGCAGATGTTCGGCGTAGGCATTAAAGGCTTCACGGCCGAAGTAGATGGTCGTGTTCCCGAGGAAGTGGACGCACAGAAAGCCCAGCGCGCCCAGCCCGGAAATCGCGACGATCTCCTTCTTGCCGATGGACGACAGTAGCCCGTTAGCGGCGGTCTTGGTCACGGTCGGGATCCTTCGGTTGGCGAGGTGACGAGACGGTCGAAGTAGCCCCAAAAACAAGAAGATTCGCAAATGGTTGTTTGACGCGGACGGTCAAAACGGATCTGTAACGGATATCACGAGATGTGCAGGGAATCAACGATCTAGAAGTCCATTTCGAAAAATCGGTCGGGTTTGGGGGCATCCGGACTCGGCGCGTACTGCATCGGAGCGGTGCCCGCCTTGAAGTATTCGGCGTACGCACCTTCCTGTCCATCGTTCGCCAGCAGGCCGGTCGCCGGGTCGATCACGGCGGTTTCGATGCCCGGCGGTGGGGCGAAAGGCAGGTCCGCCCGACCCTTCAGCGCCACCTTCATGAACTCGATCCAGATCGGTAGCGCGGTGCGGCTTCCCGCCTCGCCGGGCCCGAGCGGCTTACTGCCCGCATCGTTGCCGACCCACACGCCGGTGAGGATCTCCGGCGAGTACCCGATGAACCACGCGTCGACGTATTCGTTGGTCGTGCCCGTCTTACCCGCGAGGGTCTTGCCCAGCGCCGCGGCACGACCACCGGTACCGCGCGTGATGACCGACTGCATGAGGCTCGTGATGAGATACGCCGTCTGTTCGGAGAGCACCTGCTTCGCAACGATCCGGCCCTTGGCGTCGCGCGTCCAGTCGGGCAGCGGCACGTCGTCGATGCGGTCCGGGCCCTTGGGCTTCGGCGGCGCGAGCGAACGCATCTTCACGTTAAAGTCCTCGAGGAACTCGATCTTCTGGGGCGAGTCCTCGGGCAGCATCCACGCGGGGTCGCCCTCCTCCAGTTCGATTTTCGACTTCTGCCCCGTGATGTCCGGCGCGCCGGGCAGCGGTTCCACCGTTTCGGCGACCGGCGCGAGGGCGTTGTCCTCGATCACGTTGCCGTCGCGATCCTCGATCCTGCGTACGTAGATCGGGTCAGCCCACCGGCCGCCCGACGCAAAAACGGCGTACGCGTTCATGAGTTCGACGGGTAGCACCTCGTAGGTGCCCAGCGCCATTGACAGGTCCGATCCCGCGAGGCTCTTGATGCCGAGGCGTTTGGCGAAACGCTCGATGTACGTCGGGGTCACCGCCTGCGCGATTCGGATCGTGACCGTGTTGATCGACTGCGCGAGCGCCTGCCGCATCGTGAGTTCGCCCGAAAAACTCCCACTGTAGTTGCCCGGCCGCCAGCCGTCGGCGAAGACGAGTGCCGTGTCCATGAAGCGCGTCGCCGGAGTCATTCCGAGGTCGAGCGCCGCCGCGTAAACGATGGGCTTGAACGCGGAGCCCGGCTGGCGCTTCGCCTGAACGGCGCGGTTGAACTGCGAGTCGTCGAACGAATAGCCGCCGACGAGGACAAACACCTCGCGGGTGTTCACGTCCATCGACACCAACGCGCCCTGGCTGTGCGGCGCTTGATCGAGTTCGCACGTCCTCGCCTTCGGATCGATTACGCGCACGAGCACGGCGTCGCCGGGCGAAACGACCTGATCGACGCCGCCGAACGGGCCGAGCCGCGCGGGCATGTCCTTGCGCACAATGCGCGTGACCCACGCGACGCCGCCGGAGCCCATCGTGAACATCGCGCCGCCCACGTCGATCGTCGCGCCCGACGCATCGGCGCGCGTAACGAGACCCGTTAGGCGCGTACCCGCAACGAGCTTCACGTCGCCCCGGCGTTTTTCCAGACCCTTCACGTATTCAGGCCAGTCCGCGCGCGCCACGCGCCGCTCGGGACCCATGTAGCCCTGACGTTTCGCAAGTTCGGCAAGCCCGGCGCGCACGGCCTTTTCCGCTTCGGCTTGCAGGTCGAGGTCGCAGGTCGTGTGGATCTTCAAGCCTTCCTTGAGCACGGTGTCGGCACCGTACTTTTTCATCAGGTATCGGCGAACGTGCTCGGTGAAGTACGGCGCGATCTCGCGGTTCGGGTCGGGCGGCGCGACGAGCCGCAGACCCTCGCCCTGCGCGGCATCGGCCTGCGCGCGGTCGATCGCCCCCGTCTCCACCATGCGGTCGAGAACGTGGCTTCGGCGCGCCAGCGCGGCTTCGCGATTCGCAAAGGGGTTGTAACGCGACGGCGCCTGCGGTAATCCCGCGAGCAGCGCCGCCTCCCCGAGCGAAAGCTGCGACACCGTCTTGCCGAAGTAGTTGTAAGCCGCGGCCTCGACCCCGTACGCGCCGTTGCCGAAAAATATCTGGTTCAGGTACAGAAAGAGAATCTCTTCTTTCGTAAAGTTGCGCTCGAGACGCACCGCGAGGATCGCCTCGCGCAGCTTGCGTTCCCACGTTTTTTCGCGCGAGAGCAGGAACGTACGGCACACCTGCATCGTGATCGTGCTCGCGCCCTGTTTGATCTCGCCGGTCTTGATGTTCTGGATCGCGGCGCGCGCGATGCCAGCGTAGTCGAGCCCTTTGTGCGTGAAGAAGTGCTCGTCCTCGACGGCGATCACCGCGTCGATCAGCACCTTGGGGATTTTGTCGTAAGGCACGACGACGCGGCGCTGGTTTTCCCAGAAAAACTCGCCCATGAGCCGACCCTTGCGGTCGTAGACCGTGCTCACGATGTTCGGGCGGTAGTCGCGAAGGCCGTCGAGTTTCGGCAGCCCCTCGGCAAGACCCCGGTAGAACAGATACGCTGCCGCGCCGCACGCGACGAAACCGATCATCACGATCGCCGCGAGCACACGCAGCCACCGGCGCCGCTTCGGCGGTTTGCGCAAGGCCGAGCGCGCCGCCGGGCGCGGCACACTCCAGCGGTCGTCGTCGGGGGGATCCCACTGCGGTCCGGTCACGTGACGCCCCCGCCTACAGGCCCAGGTACCGCGCCACGAGCGTGCGCGCGCGGGCGGGATCGGTCGTGTTTTTCACGATCACCCGCGAATCCGCGAAGACCATGAGCGTGTGACCCTCGACGTCGAATTCGAGATAGAGGCCCTTTCGACGCACTTCGCCGAGCGGCGCGAATCGCGAGGCCAGCGCCGCGAGGTCGAGCGCGGTCGCCTCGGGAGGACTGACCTGCACCGCCCCGCGCCCGCACAGGTTGGTCGTCCAACTGGTCGCCTTCGCGTCGGCGAACTCGTATACGCCGCGCACGCAGGTCTTGCAGTCGTCGCGTTTTCGCACGCGCACCCGCGCGGTCTGGCCGTCCCACACGTCGATCTGCAACAGCCACGGATCGACCGCCTCGCCCGCGAGCAAGCGCATCGCCCACGCGGCTTGCAGCGACGCGGCGAGGGCGGGGGCCGACGGCAACACGCCCGCGGTGTCGCAGGTCGGCAGCGATCCCGGGGGCGGCGGATCGTCCCACAGGCAGCGCAGGCACGAGCCGCCGGGCGTGAACGCGCACGCCACGGCGGTGGAGCCCACCGCGCCACCGTAGATCCACGGCACACCGTTCATCACCGCGAAGTCGTTGATGAGATAGCGCGTCTCGACGTTGTCGGTGCCGTCGAGGATCAGATCGACGCTGCCCAGCAGTTCGGCGGCTTGGCGCGGCGACAGATCGGCGACACGCGCCTCGACCGCGACCTCGGCGTTGAAACGCCCGACAGCCGCCGCCGCGGCCTCGGCCTTGGGGCGCCCCTCGCGCGCGTCGGACTCGTCGAACATCACCTGCCGGTGCAGGTTGGTCCACTCCACGACATCGCGGTCGATGACGCGCAGAAACCCGACGCCGGCGCGCGCAAGCAGATTGACGAGGTGCGTGCCCAGCGCACCCGCGCCGACGACGGCGACGCGCGCCGCACGCAGCCGCGCCTGCCCCGCCGCACCGAGCGGCGCGAAGAGCGTCTGCCGCTGATATCGATCGACTGCCGACATGCGCGCAACTCTATCGCCACGCGGCGGCGGATGCCAATGGCGTGCGTGCCGGGCGACAAACGCGGATCGCCGCGTTCACACCTTCACGCCGTAAAGCGCGCCGAATTTGTCCGCGATGTAGGCCATGAAGTCGTCGGCGCTGGGACGCTTGCCGGTGACATGCTCAATCAGATCGTCGGGCGTGTAGCGACGGCCCAGGCGGTGCACCTTTTCACGCAGCCATTCGAGCAACACCTTGTACTCGCCGGCGGCGAGTTTCGCGTCGAGTCCCGGCAGGTCGCGGCGCGCGGCGGCGAAAAGCTGCGCCGCGTTCAGGCTGCCCAGCGCATAGCTCGGGAAGTAGCCGACGAGGCCGAGCGACCAGTGCACGTCCTGCAGGCAGCCCTCGGCGTCGTTGGGCGGCGTGATGCCCAGGTATTTTTCCATGCGCGCATTCCACGCGGCGGGCAGGTCGGCAACCGGCAAGGCACCGGACATCAGTTCGCGCTCGATCTCGAAACGCACCACGATGTGCAGGCCGTAGGTGACCTCGTCGGCCTCGACGCGGATCAGCGAGGGCTCGACCCGGTTCACCGCCGCGTAGATCTCGTCGATCGACACGCCGCGAAGCTGCTCGGGATACGCGGCGCGCAGGTTTTTCTCGAAGTGCGCGACGAAGCTCTTCGAGCGCCCGATCACGTTTTCCCACAGTCGGGACTGCGACTCGTGGATGGACATGGTGGACGACGAGCCGAGCGGCGCGCCGAGGTGCTCGGGGTGCAGGCCCTGCTCGTAGAGGCCGTGGCCCGCTTCGTGGATCATGCCGTAGAACGAGGCAAAGGGCTGGTCCTCGAAATAGCGCGTCGTCAATCGCACGTCGTTGCCCGTGCCGGAGCAGAACGGATGCGCGCTGATATCCACGCGCCCGGCGTCGAGGTCGAACCCGATCGCGCGGATCACGGCGAGGCCGAGCTCGCGCTGCGCGTCTTTGGGAAAACCGCGCGAAAGAAAATCGGTGCGCGGCTTGACGGGCGACGCGGCGATGCCGTGCACCCAGGGCACGAGCTTGTCGCGCAGATCGCCGAGCACGCCGCCGACGCTGGCCGTGGTCGAGCCGGGCTCGTAGTCGTCGAGCATCGCGTCGTAGGGCGTGTCGGGATAGCCCCAATAATCGGCGATGCGTTTCTTGATCGCGAAGATCTTTTCGAGCCACGGCGCGAAGATTTCGAATTTGGATTCCTTGCGCGCCTTGATCCACTCGTCGTGCGCGAGGGAGCACAGCCGCGATTCCTCTTCCACGAGTTCGGGCGGGAGTTTGCGCAGCTTGTCGAAGACGCGGCGGCATTCGAGCACCGTCGCCTGCTGCTCGGGCGCGAGTGTGTCGAGGCCGGCGGCGAGCTTGTCGATCCACTCGCCGCGCTTTTCGTCGGTCTGGCGGCGGTGGATGATGCCCGACATGAGCGAGAGTTGCCGCGCCTTGGCCTCGATCGCCTTGGGCGGCATCATCGTTTCCTGATCCCACGAGAGCAGCCCCGCGATGCTGCCCAGATCCGTGATTTCCTTGGAATCGGTCACCAGAGTGTTGTAGGTCACCTCGAGCGCCGCCATGGTCGTCTCCAATTCAAAAAGGCCGCAGCAAATCGGCCCCTCTTAACACGCGCTCCTGCGTAGGCCAAGGCGCAACGGACCGGTCGGTGTGGCGCATCGCCGCGATCACGCGCCGCAGCGGCGCGGCTCTTCGTCCTCGTCGTCCGGGTCGGAAAACGGCGGCGAACCCGCGTCGCTCACCGGGTCGCCGAGGTCCGGCTCGTCGTCCGAGCGAAACGCCTCCGGCAGAAGACCGTGCGTTGCGGCCATCCAGTACGGCAGCAGGTAATCGAGCCCCGGCGCGGTCTTGAGGGGGTTGTCGTCCGTCTCGCCGCAGTCGATGTGATAGGGGCTGCGCTGCCACAGGAAATCCGTCCAGCAGCGATTCTCGACGAAGTGCGGCTCGGCCGTCTGCGGGTCGATATCCCACAGATCCTCCAGCAGCGACGAGCCCGCGAGCAGGTCGTGCGCCCACACCGAGAACGGATCGAGCGGCAGCTGCGGCGGCTCCACTCGCACCTTCGCGTTCGGCGCGTCGCGCATCACGCCCAGCGACGTGCGCAGGTCGGCAGCGATCGCGTCGCGGTCCTCGCGGCACCGACCGAGCCGATCGCACGCGGCCAGATACATGGCATCGAACCACGGATTGTGCGTCCACGCGCTATAGCGACGCACGTTGTCATCCCAGATGTCGAACACGCGTGCGAGTTCGGCGCCCGCGGGCCGCAGACGAAAGATCGCATCAAATTCGAGATACAGCAGGTGGAACCCGTAGTATTCGGCGTACGTGTTCGGCCAGGCCCAGACGTCGATGGGGAGTTGCGCGAGAATTCGCCCTCGGCGTGATTCCAGTTCCGCCTCGATCCAAGCGTCGCCCGTCACGGCAGCGGCCTGCGTGAGCCAGGACAGGCGGCGAAAGGGTTCCACGAACGCCGCGCCGTTCCCATCGATGCGCCCGTCCTGATCGACGATCCACCAGTCTTGGTCCACGAGCGTGGCGATCACATCGCGCATGTCGTCGCGGATCGTTTCGAGCGCGGCGCGCGCGGTCGGGTCGTCCTCGCCGGCCAGAGCCTCGGCCGCCCAGGTGTTGCCCCAGAACCAGCCCACATACTGGTCGCGGCTCGTGTTGCCGATCCAAAAATATCCCGCGTACTCGCCTTCGCCCGGCACGTCCCATTCGCCGCCCGACGGCGTTTCACAGTTGAACGGCAACTCGTCCGGCGCGACATAACGCGCGATGTAGCCGGGAGTTTGCGTCACGGCTTTCGCATCGTGCAGATAGCCCGTGAAGAATAGAAGATCGGCGAGCGTTTCGTCCGTCGGTTCGAGCAGGTGACGCATCGCCACGACGCCCGCCGCGATGCCGCTCCACGAGGTGGCGTCGCCGATGCCGCGCAGGCACACCGCATCCGCGCGCAATTCGTCGGCAAACTCGACCTCGTTCACCACGCCGCCGAGGCCCGGTGCGTGATGCGCGAGAAAGAATTCGAGATAGGCGTCGGCCTTGTCGCGCAGCATGTCGGCGCCCGCGTGCACTGAGAACGCCCACGTCGCCGTGAAACACATCGCCACGACGAATCCAGATCTTTTCACATGCGGCATGCGTCACTCCGGCAGCGGAGCGCTGTTCATTCCTTGCCGAGTTCGCGGCTACGGCGCGTGGCGGCCTCGACCGCGTCCATGACCGTGGAACGGAAGATGCCTTTTTCGAGCGCGCGCAGGCCGGCGAAGGTCGTTCCGCCGGGCGTCGCCACGACGTCCTTGAGTTCTCCCGGGTGCTTGCCGGTTTCCAGAAACATCTTGGCCGCGCCGTAGGTGGTTTGCCCGGCGAGCATGTTCGCCACGTTGCGCGGCAGGCCGAGCTGCACGCCGGCGTCGGAGAGCGCCTCGATCATCATAAAAATGAATGCCGGGCCGGAGCCCGAAAGCCCGGTCACGACATCCATCAGCGCTTCCTGTTTCACGACGACGGCGCGGCCCACTTCTTCGAAGATGCGCTGCGCGAGCGCCACGTCGGCGTCGGTGGCGTACTGGCCGGCGTAGAGCGCGCTCGCCCCCTGCAGCACGGACGCCGGGGCATTGGGCATGACGCGCACCACCGGCACACGTACGTCGCCGAACGCGCGCTCGATGCGGTCGGTGTGGATGCCCGCGGCGATGGAGACGATGAGCTGGCCCGGATGCGCGAACTTGGCGATCGTCTTGAGCGTGGCGTCCATGGCCTGCGGCTTGACCGCGAGTACGATGACGTCGGCGTGGTCGATGGCGTGCGGGTCGTCGGTGACCTCGCACCCATAACGCTCGGCGATCAGCTTGCGCCGCTCGGTGATGATCTCGACGGCTACGAGCTGGCGCGGCTCGATGACGCGCCCGTCGATCAGGCCCCGAATCAGCACCTCGCCCATGTTGCCCGCGCCGACGATGGCGATGGTCTTGTCCGCGAACATCCCGCTTCTCCTAATAAGTACAACGACGATCTATTAACGCCGTCGGAACTATCATTATTTTCTGCCCGATTTTCTTGCTAATACACATTTGCTCTAATTAGACTGGCAATGTAGATATTTTGCATTATTGCGTTATTATCAAATCTTTCAATTCCTTTTTCATAGCCTCGAGCTGCTGAGCTCGGTACTTTTTTCCAGGCGTTTCTAGAACCAAAAGCGCTGCTATCGCGCGACTGATTTCGCTGATGAGACATTCGACACTATTTGGATCCCTGTATTCTATCGTCTTATATGCCTCTCCAATCGTGTCCAATATGTAAGGCCAAATCCCCATCTCTGGAAATAGAAGGGGTCTGTCTGTCGTCGCCTTTTCGTACATCAGCATCAATTCACCTAATTTTTTCAAAATCCCGTCTGTGTCTTTTTCTCCAACCAGAATACACATGCCGTATAATTCGTTATTTACAATATCTATCCCTAACTTGTAATCATCAAGGGTCGAAACGTCGATTTCCTTCAACATCACCAACGCTTTGTTTCTATCTAAATATTGACCAATCTCTCTCCCCACCTTTTTCCCTATCTGCACCGCTTGGCAGTTTTCGAGTCGGTCCAAAATCATTCCGGCAAACATGCTTATCGTCGCGATTTCCTTCTTACATCTCGGAGTTGATCTTTCACGTTCGCCCAATTTGTTCATATGCCAGATAGCCCTATCGCAATACTTTAAAGATTCCTTCCGCAATTTTTCCTTTACGTTATCAGTCAACATTTCGTAATCAATTTGATCTTTTTCCTCTTGTGAGTCAAGATATGACTCGACTGTTGTCATGGCAAGACGTATATTGGCGATTGCACTAAAATATCGAATCTCCGCAGATAAGTCAGCGTGACCGTTTCCAGTATTTTGTCCTACGTTTTCATTTACTTTAATCATCCTGTTATGCAACATGGATGCGTGCGATACCTGCGCAACCGAGTGGCGCCATCGTCCAAACATGCCGAGAACATATGCGACAAACAATGCTTTCTCAGATGCACTCTCCAAATCATTCACTTCATTTTCAATTAACGCCCTTTCTATTTCTTCCATCAATCTCAACACTGCCTCCTTTACCGGAAGTCCGCCTTTTCCCGAATCTAGACTTCCATTTAATTTTTCTGCTATTTGAAAATACTTCCGATTTCTAAATTTGATACTACACGCTATTGGATGCAGAAACGAACATGGCGTGACTGTGCACGATATGTAATCGACACTGAGCCCCAATACCAAGCGAAGAAAATTCTCCTCCGAATTTCTAACTGAACTAATGTATTCGACGTTCATTTCTGCGGACAACTTCGACATATCCATTTGCGATTGCGGCACCTGAAATTCCAAGATTGTCGTTCTGAATTCGTCATCTTTGAATATTTGCCATAACCTCTTTAGAATGCCTTCACTTTCATCCTTCATTTCCTTTCCGCTTTCATCTTGGATCAAATCCACACTCCTTAGATTTATATCATTTTCTCTTACATTTGACCTATTTTGTTTCTGACTTTCCACGCTGGTCCACGATGGCAAGTTTATCGCTGATGCAGCCAATAATCTATTTACGTGTATTTCCCACCTAGAAGCGGTTTCATTATATAGTTCATTCAATCTTTCACTTAGCCCTCTCTTCCTTGTCCTATTCGCATCTCGTTCGGCATCGCTAACTAACTTCATTAGTGATGATAGAGCGGCTTCCGTCTCTTCAAGTCGACTTATTCGCTTGTCGTAATCTTCATCGAAATGAAGAAGATCCAGAAACACCGTCTCGGGATGTCTAAAACTACCTCGAAACGCCGGCCTCCTATATTCTCGATCAATATCCGGAAAGTCCTCTTCGCATTCATTAACTTCGCTTGCAATTTCTCGCAAAACTTGACTTCGGGTGATCATACAGAGCCGGGCATTGCCGCCTTGCTTTTCTAGGATTTCAGATGCATTTTTGACTATTCCAAGTGCTTCGGAATCGTTGTAGTTAGCCCATTCTTTTTTTGGTCGCAGCGCTTGAAGCCTTTGAAAATATTTTGTTGAATCTTGGCGCACCATATCTGAAGTTACATCAAATATCTTCTTTATGACTGGGCTTGCACCCTCTCGAATCAGTTCGTTGGATAACTCGTCGCTAAAGAATCTCATATTTCTACTTGCATCGTTGATTAATCGTTGATAATTCGGGTTTGGAGATTTTTGATAGTCACTCCATATATCTACCAAATCGCTCGCCAGCTCTAAGAATCCTTCATCCACAAAGCTAAATATTTCTTTAATTTCATGATCCTGTTTTTCATTAAAGTTGACCGATGTGTTCTCTGCATTCCGTGCAATTTCCAGCAGTTTCGGATATCTATCTTTCATCGATTCGTAGAGCGCGTGTACTTTTGTTCTCCTATCCGCCGATTCTGCTACCGCCAGTTCGTAGTATGAATAGAATTCGCGTAGATGAGGTTTCAAAATATATAAGTTATTGGTGAATTTTTTACTCAGCATAAAATCCAAAGCCACACGGACCTGCTCTTGCTCCCTAGAAAGAATGGCCTGTTTTGAAATGACATCTGAGGCTATTGGCCATAAACCGAATTGATTGAGCATCATACCTCTTTCTTCCAAATTTGCACCAAGGTATACAAATGAATGGATTTCGGAATAGTCAACGGCATAGAATATTCTGCCGCCATCTCTCTTAAAGCGAAGATCGTAGCATAATGATTTCACTCTTCTCGTCAAGCGCCCAATTCTCTGGGCGCGAGCTGAAAATGAATTTCCGCTTCGATTCGTCGACGATCTTCCGATATCATGGAGCACCATAGGCATCCTCTCTGCCGGGCATTTGTGGCATCCATTTCTTTACCCAGTTTTCGGCGTCTTCATCCAAATCTGGAACAAATTGACCAATTTGCTTTTCCCCAATACCATGGTACTCTACTATAACCTTGTTAGGTTTATTATTCACTACTCTTACATTTAACGCTGGATGCGGAATATACCCACATAATTTAATGATTTTTACGAATCCAGCGTAATACTCAGTGCCCCAATTCAGACGGAACACCCCTTTGATGAATCGCTCTATTTGGCTTTCGCTTCTGATATCGTATCGCAGTATAATATTAAGCAGTTGGGCGAGTGCCTCAATGTATTCGCTTTCGCCAAATCGCCCCTTGCATATATTAAATAGTTCCGCATTAAATATTTTATGGCAATCACTGTACGAGTGAGTTAAACACGCTGCTCTAATCGAACGAGCAACGTGCTCCTTCTTACCGTTTTTTAACAACCACATCGCCAATGACAATACTTTCTTCGTTTTTCCAATATTGACGATAAAGTCCGCGAAGGCGTCGAGGAACTCTTCATCCCACTTTTGAACGACTTTATCGTATATTTCTCGCAACTCTCCTCGCTCAGCTTTTTTAATGACGTTCCACGCCTTATCAACAGCTATGGCGTACTGCAAGTTTTCGCTGACATTCATCAAGCGAATTACAGTTGTTTTTGATCCGACAATTGATGATTGTTCGAAGAGACTTGGTAAGTACTTTATGAATTTACGATCCAAGGAGCTATCTTCGATGGCAAACCTCCTTAACAACGGAAGGAAGTCTCTAAACGAATCTCGATAGGGTGCGTAGTCCGAAAACTCCGGCTCCCCAGTCCGTATATAATTAACAAGCCATTCGTAAAATCGCTCATCATTCATGTCGGACAAATTTTTAGCTATACTTTGTTTCGATTCTTGCTTGTGATTATGGTTAGTGCTCCCGTCTTCCGAGCGTGGCATTTTCATCTCCTATAGGGTAATTCCCATCATATCAGATTCTGTGGGTGTACTGGCGATCGGCGAAACTTCTTTCAGTACGTAAATATCATCAATCGCTTTTGTAATCGAAATTTGCTCGACGACTACCTCCGGAGCGTCCTTGGCCAAGTTGATGAGATTTCTCGCGCGACCCATGCCGTCATCGGGATGCCCCTGAACCGAGGGAGCGAAGAAAAGATTGCATCCCGCATCGAGCGTCGTCGGAGCTCGTAGGCGGACAGCATTTAGTAAATTATTTTTAATTGTAATGGAAACAAGACGTTGCCCATCGAAATTGCTAGGTGTCAGTCCACAACCTCGAACGATTTGAGTCGAGCAATCACTCGGATATGTTGCAATAGTCGCTTTTACATGATTATCAGTCGTCGCAAAGAAGAACGGGCGACCGCCGCGAATGAAACTCGATGTATCTACGTGTATGGACTCTATTTTCGGCGGTAATCCCCTCGACTCTAACGTAGAAATTTCATTCAAAAGAAAGACTTCGGCGTCAGAAGCCGACATGCCAAAACTGCTTCGTATAGACTTAAAATAGTATTCGCAATAATTCGACAACGATAGAAAATGAACGATATCGCCTAAAGAGATTTTGTTCGGTTGACGTAATCCTTTAAGTGCGAATGTCATAGATGTGCCATTTATAAAGCGGTTGACATCGGCTGGGCTTGACGACGCACTTAATCCGTTGTTTATAAAATCTATATCGAACTTATTGTAAGTGCTCGCCAGCGCGTTTCCATTGGATATGTCGTAACTTCGATTTCTGTTGAAAATTTTTAGAGTCATTAGCAACCCCCAAATAATTCAAAGGCGAAAAGGAATCTGCTACTTTCTGAAGCTCGCTTTCGTAACGGTGATGCACAAAGGCACCGCGAATTCCGCGCGCGATACCGGAGAGAGCGTCGTATGGGAATGACCCCCGCCACCACCTTCACCTCCGAATACTAGACCGAGAGTGGCACTGATACCAAGTGCAATACCCTTTGTCAAGCGTTGCTGCGCAACGTCGAGCAAACTGGAGATCGCCCATTTCGCTCAGGCTCCATTCGGTTTCGGCAGAGAATTTGCGGAGCATGGCGAATCCCTCGATAAATGGGCGTGTCGCGAAAGCCGCCGTGGCGGCCACAATAGGGATTTTCGAGCCTTCCGGACGGATATTCGCGCGCGAAACCTGCGAAATCTGAGGATTCCGAGAGCGTCGTTTCGCGAATCGCGCTTGACGATTGCGGCGATGCGCCCTTGGATAGGGCCGCACCGGATGCGAACGGAATCGGCATGACCTTCGGCGACACGCTCAACCTGTGGACCCGCGCGGCATCGGCGCGGGCGTACGTGCGCATCATCGGCGCGAACCGCGAACTCTCGTGGCTCGCCTCCGAGGTGTTCCTGCCGATCCTGTCGGTGACCGCGTACATCTTCCTCTACCGCTCGCTCGGCCAGCCGCCGATTTACGAGGGCATGGTGGTGCTCGGCGGCGCGATGATCCCGTTCTGGATCGTCGTGCTGTGGTCGATGGCCATGCAGCTCTACTGGGAAAAGGAGATGGGCAACCTGGACATCTACCTGTCGTCGCCGGCGGACCCGATCGCCCTGCTGATCGGCATGGCCGTGGGCGGCATGTTCATGGGCGGGCTGCGTACGGCGGGGATTCTGGTGCTGGGCGTATTGTTTTTCCGCGTGCCGCTCACCGTGTCGTCGTGGCCGCTGCTCGTCGCCGTTTTTTCGCTCACGCTGACCGCGCTGTTCGCCATGGGCATGGCCGCGTCGAGCGTGTATTTCGTCACGGGACGCAAGGGCATCAAGATCAACATCGCGCTCATGGAGCCGGTCTACATGCTCACGGGCATGTTCTACCCGGTGCGCAACATGGGCCTCATCGTGTCGATGATCGCGTCGATCATCCCAATCACGCTCGGGCTCGACGGCATCCGCCAGCTCACGCTGCCCGGCGCCGAAGCGCTCAAATTCCTTTCGGTGCCCGTCGAGATCGCGCTGCTCGCGGGCGTGACGGTCGTCTTCGGCGTGCTCGCGCTCTGGCTGATGCGACGCATGGCGGAGAAGGGCCGGCGCGACGGCACGCTCACGGAGAAGTGGCTGTGACGCCGGGAACCGCACACACGACGATCGCTCCCGAGGAACGGATGTCGTCCTGGCGGCACCTGGCCGCGACGCTGCGTCACGCCATGTGGATCGGCTGGCAGATGGAGTCGAACTGGACCTCCACCTGGGTCTACATCCTCTACGCCGCGGTGCGGCCCATGGCCCTGTGCATGATCCTGTACTACCTCTACATGGTCGTGAGCGCGAACCCGGCGGCGGACCCGACGTTCATTTCGATCTACGTCGGCAACGCGTTTTTCACGATCTTCGTCGCCGTGGCGGGCGGCGTGGCGTGGGTCATCATCCAGGACCGCGAGCACTTTCGCATCATCCGCTACATCTACATGGCGCCTTCGCCGTTCTGGCTCTACATCCTGGGCCGGGCGCTCATCGTGCTGGTCATCGCGCTCGTGAGCCTCGCAATCATTTTGGTCTTCGCCGCAACCGCGCTGGCGATGCCCGTCGGCTTCGCGCACATCCACTGGCATCTGCTCGTCCCGGCTACCGTGATGGGCATCGTGTCGGCGGCGGCGATGGGCATGATCTTCGCCGGCGTCTGCCTCATCACCGCGCGCCATTCGATGATGATGGCCGAGGGGGCGGGCGCGGTGTTTCTGCTGACCTGCGGCGTGCTCTACCCCGTCGACGCGATGCCGCTCGTCGCACGCGCTGTCGGCATGGCGCTGCCCATGACCTACTGGATGGAGCTCGTGCGTCGCGCGTTCGGCGGTCTCGGATTCTCGCCGGTGCTCAAGGGCATCGGCAACGCGCCGCTCATGGGCGTGCTCGCCGCGCTCACGGTCGCGTTCACCGCATCGGCGTTCTGGGTGTTTCGCGCATGCGAAAACAACGCCAAGCGCCGCGGCGTGCTAGACCAGACAACCAACTACTGAGGCGCCTGTAAACGCGCCGGAAGAAATGACGGGGGACCGATCGGCCCCCCGCCCGTTCGTCCTATGCGGATTTCATCAAGCCGGATTCTTGGTGCGATACAACGCGAACACCGCACCCTGCGGGTCCATGACGACCGAGAAGCGACCGACGTTCGGGATGTCGGTCGGCGCGAGCAGGATCTTGCCGCCGAGGCCGGACGCCTTCGTCGCGGACGCGTCCACGTCGTCCACCGCGATATAGGGCAACCACATCGAGGGGTAGGTCTCGTGCGGCGGGATGTTCATCGCGCCCGCGACCTGCTGCTCGCCGCGCGTCATGATGTGGTAGGTGCCCATCGGGCCCATGTCCATCGGCTGCCGGCCCCACTTGTAGAGGTTCTCGTAGAAACCCGTCACCTTCGCCGCGTCCTTCGCGTGCAGTTCGTACCAGCAGAACGTGCCCGCTCCCTGCGGCAGACCCATGTACTTGTCGAGATCGGCCATCGTGATGACGGCGAAGACCGCGCCATCGCTGTCGGTGGCGATGGAAAACCGCCCGACCGACGGGATGTCCGTCGGGGGAACCATGACCTGACCGCCCAGAGACTCCACCTGCGCGGGGATCGCATTCACGTCGTCCACGTGCCAGTAACATAGCCAGTGCGGCGGCGGGTTGCCGGGAATCATGTTGGCGTCGCAGAACCCGCCCGAGGTTTTCTCCATGCTCTCACCGAACATCGAATACGGCGGCATGCCCGGAATGTTGTAGTCGTTGAACGTCCACCCGAAGAGCCCGCCGTAGAACGCCTTGGCCCCCGCGGGATCGGGCGTCATCAGCTCATGCCAAACCACCTGACCGTGTTCCACCTTCCCCATGACGCACCCCCATGTTCGAAATTGTGTTGGTGTCGAGGATTCCCGATGCACACCATCGCGTGACGCGCAACGCGAGCGCATGCCATCGGGAAACGACATGACCTTAGCACAGGCGAGAATAAAAAGCGAACAAAAAACGAACAATGATCGCCGTCAGGTTTCGGCGAGGATCTTGGGGAAAAACGGGAGCGATCGCCCGCCGGACTCGCGCCGGCTCTGTGGCGTCGTTCAGCGGATGCCGTGCTGGTTCAGGAACGGTCCGTAACGTTTGTCGGTGCCGAGGATGTGGTTTTGCAGCCAGTCCTGCAGGAATGCCGTCGTCACCAGCGAAAGCGCGATTTCGCCCGCGTCGAACCGCTTCTTGATGTCCGCCACCTGCTTGATCAGCGCCTGATGTTCCTGCCGGTGCTGGAACGACTCCGGATACCCCGCCGCCGCGAACGCCTTCTCTTCGTCCTCGAAATGCGTCTGCGTGTAGCGAATCAGCTCGGCCAGCGTCGGCTCCAGCGCACCCTGACCCTGGCCCTTCATCATCGCGTCGTGCAGGGTGTTGAGCAGATCGATCAGACGCTTGTGCTGGGTATCGAACTTCGTGACGCCGACCGAATACTCGGTCTTCCAAGTCATGAGACTCATCGACGACCCCACCGTGTCATCGCAATCGCCACTAACGCCGTAGCGGCGTTCCCAACGTGCTATCGGACCGAGCCGGGATGAACTTGAGAGCGGCGGACGCCGACGAAGAAACGCTCGCGTGGGGATTTGAGCGATGTGGAATATTCAGGATCTCGCGACGAGGATCGCTTACGGATGCGAGGCGTTGTGCGCGCGCAGCAGATCGCGCGTCAGCTCGAAAACGCCCTCGTCGAACGCCATCTCGATATGCCCCACGCCGTGGACCTCGATGTTGACGGCATCGGAGCAATCGCCCCGGAATTGCTGGTTGAGGCAGCACGTGTGCGATGGCACATCGATGATGTCCGCATCGGTGCGCAGCGCGTTCCAGTGGATGCCGCCGCCGTCCTCGACGCCGAATGGGGTTTCGTCGACGTCTTCCGTGTCGGGATCGCCGTTCAGGTCCCATTGAACGAGGTTCACACTCTCGTCTTCGCCGGCGTAGATCGGGCAAGTTTCCGCCGAGCCTTCTCCCAGCCACGGAATCAGGCACGACAGCGCGGTGCCGTGGTGCGTTCCCGCGAGCGAAACGTAGTCGAGCACCCGGTCGCCGCCGCCGTAGCTCCTGATCCAAAGCCGCGTCGACAGCCCGCCCATGCTGTGCGCGACGATGTCCACGCGCTCCGCTCCCGTCGCCGCGAGCACCTCGTCCACGAACGGGGCCAGCTCGTCGCGCGCGTTCACGCGGCTGCTCTGGATCGAACTGCTGTACGCGATGGGCCAAAGCGCGTCTTCGGGATACCCGATCGCGCGGAAGCGCTCGATCATCACGTCCCACTCAGATGCGGTGACGACGTATCCGTGGACGAAGACGATCGGGTCCTCGTCGAATTCGAACGTGAAGGCGTCTTCGATCCCCGCGTTTTCGCCGCCGCGCACGACGCGCACGTCGCGGGGACCGATTTCAGTCAGGTCCACCGGGCCAAACGCGACGCGCGCCTCGTTCGCCGATACGACTTCGACATCCACGATCTGGTCGCCGCCGAGAAAGACGCGAAGCGAATCGTCGAATCCCGCACCCGACAAGGTCACCGACGTAATGGCTGATGCGCCGCCGCGATCGGGCGTGACGGCGTCGAGCGCGAGTGGAGCGTCGTCGTCGATCGCATCGTCGTCGGACGTATCATCATCGTCGGACGTGTCATCATCGTCAGACGTGTCATTATCGTCGGACGCATCATCGTCTTCAGACGTGTCGACGGGCGAATCATCGTCATCATCGCCGCACGAAACGATCACCAACGAGAGCAGGATCCAGGCGACGAAGCGCTTTTGCCGCATCTCTCACCCCCGAAAGCGGATCAGTCCTTCCTGCGCGATCGACGCGACGAGGCGGCCCTGCGTGTCGTAGATGTGGCCGAAGTTGAGCCCGCGCGCACCCGCGGCCGTGGGACTGTGCATCGCGTAGAGAAGCCATTCGTCCATCCGGAAATCGCGCTGAAACCACAGGGCATGGTCGAGACTCGCGACGTGCATCGACGGCTCAAAAAACGTGTGACCGTGCGGGTTCATCGAGGTCTGGATCAGGCCGAAGTCCGACGCGTAAGCGAGCAGATATCGATGCACCATCGGGTCGTCGGGCAGGCGCTCGGAGGCGCGGAACCACGAGAACCGATGCGCCGGTTTCTTTTCGGGAGCGAAGGGATTCATCGGATCGATGGGCCGGATTTCGATCGGCCGCTCGGCGGTCAGGTTCGCGCGGATGGGCTCCGGGATGCGGTCGATGAAGCGGTTCACCAGTTCGTATTCCGACGCATAGCCCTCGGGCCCGGGGATGTCCGGCATGATGTCCTGATGCTCGAATCCCTGCTCGGCCACCTGAAACGACGCGGCCATCGAAAAGATCGCGTCGCCCTTTTGGATCGCCACGACGCGCCGGGTCGTGAAGCTCTTGCCGTCGCGGATGCAATCGACCTGATAGATGATCGGCCGCGCGGGATCGCCGGGACGCATGAAGTAACCGTGCAGACTGTGCACGTGACGGTCGGCGGGCACCGTGCGGATCGCCGCCGAGAGCGACTGCCCGAGCACCTGGCCACCGAAGATGTTGCCGAAACCCAGATCCATGCTCGTGCCGCGAAATATCGTGTCCTCGATCCGTTCGAGTTCGAGCACGGACAGGAGTTCGGCAAGCGGCGAACGCGGTACGGTCATGACGGCTCCCGATCGGTGGGACTGTGCGTCGATTCGGCCACCATAGCATCCTTCATACTCCACGCGAATGCGAAATCGAGGTCTCGGATTTTCATCGTCCTCGCACGGAAAACCGGGACCGAATCGGTCACTTCATGAAAATATTTTACCAATCATGGCCGATTTCGATGGAATGCCGAACAAGGCACGACATTTGCGAGAACCTTGACCGCACGCCGCTGGGCGGCGGCAGGGAGATTTCGAGATGCGTGAACAGAACGGTTATCTGGTGTTTGCGGCGATCGCGTTCATCGTGTTCGTCGTGACCGTCGTGGCCTGCGGCGACGACGATGACGATGATGACGATGATGACGACGCGACTGACGATGACGCGTCGGACGACGATGCGGCGGATGACGATGCCGCGTGCGGTCTGGAGGACGCGTGCGCGGCGATCGTGGCGTGCGATTACTATGACGACGTGGAATTTTGCGCCGAGGCCGTCGTCTCCGATTGCCTGACCGAGGAAGGCCGACAGGCGATCGAGGACTGCCTTTGCGATTGCACCGCCTCGGCGGTCGATTGCGATGCGACCTCGGCGTGCGTCGATACGTGCGTGCCCGTCTGTTACGAGGTCTGAGCGCGGCACACATGACGTCACACATCGATTTTTCAGCGGGGTCGCCTTCGGGCGGCCCCGCCGTTTTTGATGCGCGATCATGTTGCCACCAATCCAACTTCGACCGATGATGCCCCGCGATCTTCTCGGGGCTCATCATGCAAAACGCGGCGCTGGCTCGGTTTCTGCGTCTTTTTTTACGCGGCTGGTCGATCATGTTCGCGTGCGTGGGCGCGATCTTCGTGCTCGCGCCGAACGGCACGATCCGCGCGATCAACGGCCTCGGCGCGTGGATGGGCGATTTCCCGCCCGCGCC